>CAZSTJ010000001.1:0-62796 GCA_964609805.1 uncultured Geobacter sp.
TTGCGGTGGAGGACGAGGAGGTCTGTTACTTCGACAAGCCGAGTGCGTTCCGGGTCTTTGCCGAAAAAGCGGGCACCTTTGTTTCCGATCGTGCCGTGGGCCGCTGGGTACGGGCCGGACAGGAACTGGGGTACATCTACGACAGTTTCGGCGGCAATGTCATCGAGAAGGTCGTCTCGCCGGTGGCGGGTCTGCTGACCGGTATGCGTCGGCATCCGTTGCTGTTTGAAGGGGATCTGATCCTCAGAGTCAACAGGAAGGGATAAAACCCAAAAAAGTATTTGAAACACGGAGCAACTGAGCAACTGAGTAAAACAAATAAGAAGGGTTCTTTGAGACTCACCGGTTTGTTGAATACGGCTTCTCATCCAAGATCTTGATTCTCAGTTGCTCCGTTGCTCTGTGTTATTCGGACTGCCGTTTTAAGGAGACAGTATCCTGTTGTTTGATTTCAAAAGGGGATAATACATGTCACACATCGATTTTTACACCAAACCGGGGTGCGCAACCTCCGGTAAACAGATAGACCTGCTTCTATATGCCGGGCACGAGGTGGAGGTCCACAATCTGCTGAACCATCCCTGGACGGCAGAGGAACTGCTCTCCTATTTCGGCGACCGGCCGGTGGCAGAGTGGTTCAACCCCAATTCTCCCCGGGTAAAATCGGGTGAGATAGAGCCGGCCGCTTATGATGCCGGGACCGCTCTTGAGTTGATGCAGGCCGATCACCTACTGATCAGGCGGCCGTTGATGGAATCGGGAGGGAAACGTTTGTGCGGGTTTGAACCGGATCAGGTGCATGCCTGGGTCGGACTGGGTGAGATGGTCTACCGCCGGGCCGCCGGGGAGGATTTTACCAGCTGTTCCCAACCGGCCTCGGAAGTGCAGCGGTGCCCTTAAATTCAGGTAGGCCCCTCAACAGCTTTCGGTTTCGATCCGTTCCAACAGTTCCAGGGCCGGACCGTCGTTGTACTCTTCAAACAGTTCCCTGATGTTGTTGATGTAGGAGTGAATCAGAAACAGCTCGTCCAGACAGCGGCCGCTGTTCAGATCAGGCTCGCCGACCCGCGCCAATTTCTCCTTGAACATCTCCCAGAAACGGTTGCTCCGGGCGGGGTCGTCGATGTGCCGCCGGAGCATCTCCATCAGCTGCCGGGCATTACCGTCGCCGTCGATCCCCACGAATGAAACATACCGGTCAGGTTTATCGCTGTTCTTCATTGATCTTCCTTTGCTATTTTACTGCTGTTACCAGTAGTACCGGGAACCGGCGCTCACCCTTGGCGATCTCCGTGACCCGTTGAACGGTAATCGATCGGAAGCCGGCTGCAGCCAGCAGGCTGGTGAGCTGTTGGCTGCTGAAGCCGTGGTGGAAGACACCGGTCGGGTCATCGTGGAACGACCCGTCTTCGCTCTCCAGGTCCGCCAAGGCCACATGCCCGCCCGGTTGAAGCAGGGAGTGGAATGTCGCCAGGAGAGGCGGCAGCTGTTCCACATGGTGCAGCGTCATGGCGCTGGTGATCAGGTGGAACTGATCGGGGGCCGGTGCGGTCAATATCCGCTCAGCCGGTGCCGTCCGTACGTTGGTTAGTCCCAGTCGCTCTATCTTCTGCTCCAGTTGTGCGAGCATCCCCTCCGAACTGTCGACCCCGACGATGCGGCCAAGGTTGGGAGCAAGCTGCACGGTAACGAGACCGGTACCGCAGCCGAAGTCCATGGCCTGCCATTCTGGTGATAACGTCACCGCAGACCGTATCGCAGCAGCAATCTCACTGCTCAGTTTCACCCGCCGCGGTTCTTCGTCCCAGCCGGCCGCCGCCGCATCAAAATCTCTTTTTTCCGTCATGCCGCACCTCCCGGTTTGCTGTCATTCCTGATCTGCAGATATTCACAAAGTTCCGTGCTGCTGATGACGGCGATCCCTTTTCTTCGAAAACGTTCCAGTACCTTGTTCATATCCCGGCCGGTCATGATCGCATCACTCACCACCGTAACCCGGTACCCCCTGTTGAGGGCGCCGCAGGCGGTGTAATAGACACAGAACGCAGCATCCAGGCCGACCAGAAAGATCTCCGTGACGTGACGGTCGATCAGGAACTGTTCCAGGCGGTGGTTGGAAAAGGCGTCGGTGCGGTTTTTGGCAAAGTCATGGCCGTTAACGACCTTTACCCAGCGGCAGATGCGCGGCTCCAACCTCCCGCCGAGGATCCGCCCTCCATGCAGCCGGGTAACAAAGTTGTTGGAAAATACCTGCCGGACGTAGGCGATCTCGCCGCCGGTCTGCTCAAAGCAGTCCACCAACCGGTTGACGGCAGTGATCATTTTGCCTAACCGGGTGTGGGCCGGGAATGGCATGTCCGGGGCGTGGCCGCTTTCCTGAATATCCAACACCAGCAGTGCCCTGGCGGGGGTTTCATAGTTTCCTATTTTTCTGCCTCGGGTGGGGATAAACATGTTTCTGAGGACATACAGCCCCACTGCGGCCACCAGAAGCAGAAGCAGGGCAAGGAGAACGGTGATAACAGTGAAGAGGGTGGACATGGGACTCACTTCTCCAGAGGGAACCGCTCCCTGCGCCATCGCGACATGTGCCCTTCGAGCAGTACCGTGTTCCGGTAGCCGAGCCACCCAAGGATGGCTTGAGCCAATTGGGCCCGGGGGCCATGTTCGCAGGTCACCACCAGTTGACAATTCTTGTCGGTCGGCAGCGGGGCGATCCGCAGCAGAATCTTCAGGCCCGGGGCGTGGATGGCACCGGGGATATGCCCGTTGCGGAATTCGATGCCGCTGCGGACATCGAGGACAACCGGGGCTTTCTTCGATGTCATGAGCTGGTGCAGTTCTTTTGCTTGCATGCTGTTCTCCCGTGCCGGCATCAATCAGGTATGTTTATCATGGCAATTATCCGTTTGGCCAGAGGATCAACGACAGAATAGTGCATTTCCGGTCCGGTGCGCCTGCCATCGATGATCCCGAGATGTTTAAGGATGGCCAGCTGCTGCGACACGGTCGCCTGTCGCAGCCCGAGCGGTTCCCAGATACTCTTGACCGTACGCCCTCCCTGCTGCAGAGCGGTCAGGATTCTCAGTCGAGTCGGATGGCCGAGCAACTTGATGATTGAAGCCGCTTTCGCGAGGCAGGTGCCGTTGGTAAAACTGTCACTGATAGAAGCTGTTGTGGAACCCGGGGGTGTCATGCCGTACTCCTCCATGAAAGGGTACGGTCAGTTTAAAATACAAATATATGAATGTCAATATATGTAAGAGGTCTTAAGCGGTCACTTACGCTGTGGGTTCAGTGATACCATCAACCCGCAGGGCAAAGGTCAGGCTGCACCCTGCCAGGGGATGATTGCCATCCATGGTCACCTCCGTATCAGTGACGGTGGTTATCAGCATGACCCGGGAGTCGCCCCCCTTGAATTCGATGTTCAATCGCTGCCCGACGAGTAATTCCTTATCGGCGGGAAAGATTGTGCGGGATACGGTGATGATGTTTTCGGGCAGTCGGGGGCCGTAGGCCTGTTCCGGGGCGAGGACGATGTTCGCAACCTCACCCGCTTTCATGCCGAGCAGTTCCTGTTCCAGGGCCGGGAATACCTGGCCGGCCCCGATTGTGAGGGTAAGGGGGCCGTCCTCCTCGGTGCTCTGGAAGATTCGGCCATTGTCCAGGGTGCCGATGTAACTGATGGTGACCGTACTGCCGTGGGTGATGATCGTCATGATGTTGGCTCCTTTGATACAACATTCCCGCAACCGCAGGCGCCGCAGGTACAGATCCGCAGTTCGCATACGCGGCATCCGGGGTTTTTGGGGTCGCGGCCGTCCACGGTTGTGCCGCAGGCAGGGCAGGCGTAGCGATAAAAGGGAAAGTTGCAGTTACGACAGATCAGCATCCCCGGATGCCCTTCATGCGGCACTATGTGCACAGATCCACAGATCAGGCAGATCGTGGCCATCTCCGGCCTGTTCCTGATGCCATCACGGTGTTTGCGGTAATGGTTGAACAATTCATCCGCCTGGCGGTGATCAAGGGTGATGCCGGATTCCATGCAGGTCTCCTTTAATAAATCGTCGGAAAGTGCGGAGCCGGTTCCACTACGTTTGAACCGGCCTACAGTGAAGTATCGGAGAGTGCAACAATTCGGCCGATATTTTCCGGCTCTATCCGGTTGATATTCGTAGGCCGTATCAAGCGGAGCGGATACGGCGAATGTTTCTGAATAACATCACCACGGTTTTGGACCGAACACCGTGCATGAATGACAGGCACCATGCCTAAAACATGGACAACCGTTATATAGTTTGGTATATAACGATAAAGAGCGTCCTGTTACAAAAGACTGAAATTACATGGTTAAATAAATATTGCGCTTGGCACGTTGATTGAAAAGGTATGCTTGGATGCGGTTGAGGTGACGACCCATGAACAAACTAAAATCACATACAATTACCGCTGTCTCCGGGTCGGTAAACCTGAAGCGCAATGAACGCGAGTTCCTGGGGGTGGAGCAGATCCGCCTGCTCCGCCTGATCGACGAGCAGGGTTCCATCACCCGGGCTGCACAATCCGCAGGCATCAGCTACAAAACTGCCTGGGATACGGTCAGTCTGATCAACAACCTGGCCGATGAGTTGTTGGTTGAGCGGAGTGCCGGCGGTAAAGGTGGTGGGGGAACCCGCCTGACCCCGGCGGGGAAACGGATGCTTGAGCATTTTACCGTGCTCGAGGAAGAGCATGCCAGGTTCCTGGAGAACCTGTCACAGCGATTGGTCAACGGCGACCACCTCTACACACTGTTGAGGAGGATTACTATGAAAGTCAGCGCACGTAACGTATTCAGCGGAAAAATCGAACAGGTAACCACCGGAGCCGTCAACGCCGAAGTCACCCTGGCCCTGTCGGGGGGGGCACAGTTGACGGCGATTGTTACCAACGGAGCCGTGGCTAATCTCGGGTTGAAAGCCGGTATGTCGGCCTATGCCATTGTTAAGGCAAGTTCCGTCATCGTCGGCACCGATCTCCATGATGCAAAGGTCAGTGCCCGGAATATCTTCTGCGGTACGATTGCCAAGCTGCTGCCCGGTGCCGTCAGCGCCGAGGTGGATATCGAGATTGGCGGCGGTAACGTAATCAGCGCTATTATCACCAACGAAAGCGCCTCCCGTCTGGAACTGAAGGAGGGGGGGCATGCCTGCACCCTGTTCAAGGCCTCCAGCGTTATTATCGGTGTGGACTGAGGGGTGGCGATGAGATCAATTCTGACAACGCTCTGTTTGTTACTGTGCGCACTGCCGGTACAGGCAGGTGAGGTAAATTTGTTTGCCGCCGCCAGCATGAAAGAAGTCTTCAACGAACTGTCCGGCAACTATGCCAAAACACACCCGGGGGTAACCTTCAAGAAGAACTACGGCGCTTCAGGGGCACTTGCCAAGCAGATCGAGAACGGCGCACCGGCGGATATTTTTATATCCGCCAATACGGAGTGGATGGACTACTTGAAAGCCAAGAAACTGGCCGATGAGAAAAGCATCGACACCTTTGCTTATAACGTGCTGGTCTTTGCGGGCAAGCCGGAGTTGAAGATCAGCAGTCTGCAGGAGGTCGTCAAACTGAACAAGATCGCCATCGGCAGCCCGAAAAGTGTGCCGGCTGGAGAATACGCCATGGAAGCATTCAAAAAGGTCGGCATCGAAAAACAGCTGGAGAAGAAGCTTGTCATGGCCAGGGATGTGCGTGAGTGTCTGATGTATGCCGATCGAGGTGAAGTTGACGGGGCATTCGTCTACAAGACCGACGCCCAGCAGGTGGCCAAGGCCGTCAAGATACTCTTTACGGTTCCTCAGGAATATTATCCCCGAGTGACCTATCCGATGGCACTCACAATTGCCGGGGCAAAAAAAGGTGATGCAGTGGCATTCTATAACGTCCTGAAATCAGCTGAAGCTCAAGTCGTCTTGAAGAGACACGGATTCATCGTCAAATAGAGGGGCATCGTGCCTGAATTTACCTCCGCAGAATATACGGCAATACTGCTTTCGCTGAAGGTCTCAACGGTGGCGACCCTGTTGTCGCTGCCGCCAGGCTTTCTTATCGCCTATGCCATGACCTACGGGCGGTTTCGGGGAAAGGTGGCGCTTGACGTGATCGTCAACCTTCCGCTCACTCTGCCGCCGGTGGTGATCGGCTATTTCCTGCTTCTCCTTCTGGGACAGAAGGGGTATGTCGGCCGGCACCTGCTGCAGCCATTGGGTATAACGCTGATCTTTACCTGGAAAGCGGCAGTGATCGCCACTGCCGTAGTGGGGTTTCCCCTGTTGGTGCGCTCTATTCGCATTGGTATGGAGTCTATTGACGAGGGGCTGATCCAGGCCTCCCGAACCCTAGGAGCGAGCCGCTTTGACAGTATGATGACGGTGATCATTCCGCTGTCACTACGGGGGATAATTGCCGGATCGACCCTTATGTTTGCTCGCGGTCTGGGGGAGTTCGGTGCAACTATCATTGTCGCCGGCAACATGCCGGGTGTAACCCAGACAATACCGCTGGCAATCTATGAATACACCAGCTCACCGGATGGAGACAGCATGGCCATGGCTCTGTGTATCGTCTCTGTTGCGATATCAGTTGTGGTGTTACTTTTCCATGAATATCTCAGCCGTCGCATGGTCAGGGAGGAGTGACATGGATCTGCGCATTGCAGTAACCAAAGCCTTTCCTGCATTTGACCTGGCGATTGACGTGACGGCTTTACGGGCCAGGACCGGAATATTCGGCCCCTCCGGCAGTGGCAAGTCGACCCTGGTGAGAATGATCGCCGGGTTGGACCGTCCCGACAGCGGTGAGATCTCTTTTGGCGGCGAAACTCTTTTCAAGGCTGGTGAAGTGGATCTGCCACCGCATCGGCGCCGCATCGGCATCATCTTCCAGCACCCCCATTTATTCCCACACTTATCAGCCAGGGCCAACCTGCTTTATGGACTCAAACGCTGTCCTGCTTCCTCCCGGAGGATCGATTTCGACACTCTGATAGATGTGTTGCAAATTAACCGCCTGCTGGATCGTGGTGTCAACAACCTCTCAGGCGGTGAAAAACAGCGGGTGGCTATCGGCCGTGCGGTACTCTCCAACCCGCGTCTGCTCCTGATGGACGAACCTCTGTCTGCTCTGGACGATACCCTGCGTTTCCAGATTATTGCCCACCTGAAGGCTGTCAGCAGCCAGTTCAGTATCCCCTACCTGTTTATCTCCCACTCCTTGCTGGAGATGCGACTTATGGCGGATGAAGTAATCAGTGTTGAAGGCGGCCGCGTAGCCGGCTGCGGTAACCCTGAAGAACTGGCCCGCCAGCGCCTTGGCAGCAGCCCGGTGGGGTATATCAACCTGCTGGAGCTGGGGAGGCCCGCTCCTTCGGCCGGGTTGTTTGCCTATCCCTGGGGAGAGGGGCGCCTGCTCCTCTCTGTGGATTCAGGTCGGGAACGCTCATTAGCCGAACTCTCCTCCAAGGATATCATCCTCTTCAAACAGCATCCCGAGGCCATCAGTGCCCGTAATCTGCTGCAGTGTACCGTACGTACCTTGTTTCAGTCCGGCCGCAAGATTGGTATCGAGCTGGACTCTGCCGGCAACACCCTGATTGCCGAGGTGGTGCAGGATGCGGTAAACGAGTTGGGCATCACGTCGGGCAGTACCATATACGCTGCCATTAAGGCCTCGGCATTCCGCATGTTGCCGGGATAATTGCAATCATTCCTGGTGTCTGAACTCCGTATGTTGCATGCCCCGCCAGATTTTGCTTGCTATAATTCAGAAAACAATATATATGTCTTTTGCAAATAAGTTCGTTTGTTGAGGTTTAAATGAAAAGTTTGATTCAATCGGCATCGGTTTCGGTGCCGTTACCTGCAAAACCTCTCTACCGTTGGTTGCTTGGACTGTTTATGATCCTGGTGATTGCGATCGGGTGGCGTTATCCCGCCATGGGGTTTGCTGTGCCGGTTGCGATGATGGCCGGGATGGTCGGCGGTCTGTTCAGGGGGCGCTACGTCTGCGGCAATGTCTGCCCGCGGGGGAGCTTTTACGATACGCTCTTCACCTTTGTCGGCGGGCAGCGGCCGGTGCCGGCGCTGTTTCTCAATGCCACGTTCCGGTGGGGGATAATGGCGGTGCTGATGGGATTCATGACCTGGCGCATCGCCCAGAATCCCGGGGAATGGCGCCACTGGGGGACCGTGTTCTGGAGCATGTGCCTGATTACCACGGCGGTCGGCATTCCATTGGGCATGATGTATCGTTCCCGCAGCTGGTGCTCGTTCTGCCCGGTCGGGACCGTTGCCGCTGCTGTCGGCGGCACCAGGTACCGTCTTGAGATTTCCGATGACTGCCGCCAGTGCGGTGTCTGCGAATCGTCATGCCCTATGGGGCTGAGTATAGCGGAACATCGTGACAGCGGAGTACTACCCCACCACGACTGCATCAAATGTTCATCCTGCGCTGATACCTGCCCCAAAGGTGCCCTCTCGTGGCCTGCTTAAACAGTACCCCCATCATATTCCGGACTGCTGCTTAATTTATCAGCAACAGTCCGCTTCCGTAAGCATCCCTTCCTCCCTTTTTATGAAACAATTATGCCTATTATGCAGGCATGAACGATGTAACAGCTCAATATTTCGTTGTTTTAATGTTTTGGCACGCACTGTGCTTTAGTCAGATCACAGAGCAGTGGCAGCACCTTATAATCGTGTAGTCAATTCAGGCAAAGGCGCCTCCGAAACATCGGGGCGCCTTTTTATGTTGCCCCATACAAAACCAAAGGGTCACGGATTGGTGGCCGAAAGGAGCTTCACATGAGACAGATCGCAATCTACGGCAAGGGCGGCATCGGTAAATCGACAACAACACAGAATACGGTGGCCGGTCTGGCCTCTATCGGCAAAAAGGTCATGATCGTCGGCTGCGACCCCAAGGCCGATTCCACTCGTTTGATCCTGCACGCCAAGGCACAGAGTACGGTTATGGACCTGGTGCGCGAACTGGGAACGGTTGAGGATCTGGAGCTGGATCAGGTCATGAAGGTTGGATACGGCGACGTCAAATGTGTGGAATCCGGTGGACCTGAGCCGGGCGTTGGCTGTGCAGGCCGTGGTGTTATCACCGCCATCAACTTTCTGGAAGAGAACGGCGCCTACACCCCTGACCTGGATTTCGTGTTTTATGACGTTCTGGGCGACGTCGTCTGCGGCGGGTTCGCCATGCCGATCCGCGAGAATAAGGCAGAAGAGATCTATATTGTCACCTCCGGCGAGATGATGGCCATGTACGCCGCCAATAACATCGCCAAGGGTATCCTCAAATACGCCGCTACCGGCAAGGTACGTCTCGGCGGTCTGATCTGCAATTCACGCAACACTGACCGCGAAGATGAACTGATCGAGGCGCTGGCAAAACGCCTCGGCACCCAGATGATTTACTTTGTTCCCCGCGACAATCAGGTTCAGAGGGCAGAGTTGCGCCGCATGACCGTTATCGAGTACTCACCGGAACACAAGCAGGCCCAGGAGTATCGTTCGCTGGCTCAGAAGATCGCTGACAACAAGATGTTGGTGGTTCCGACCCCGCTGGAGATGGAGGAACTGGAAGAGCTGCTGATGGAGTTCGGTATTATGGAAGTGGAAGATGAGACCATCGTCGGCGTTGCCGAGGCCGCTTAAGGTGACGAACGCCTTTGCGCCATCTCCGCGGTGGATTTCGGATTTACGTTGTGCGGCGTAGCGCTGCTACGCCTCCGCCGAAATCCTCATCCGCCACAGAGCTGGCATCAAAATCGTTCGCCATGTGGATAAACAACAAAGCAAGCTTTTGGAGCGAGGGATTTTTCGGTCTGGCAAGGTTGTCAAGGAAGCGGGCGGAGCCGTAGCAGCGCTACAGCGCACAACCGGTTCCGAAAACTTACACAACCAGGCCGGAAAAGAACCGCTCCCTTACTAAAGGAGTTTCCCATGTCAAAGATACGAACTGTTGAAGGTATAACAAAGGAATCCACCGAGGCCCTCATTGCAGAAACTCTGGCGGTCTATCCCGAGAAAGCTAAAAAGAAACGTGCACCGCACCTGGGTGCCAATGATCAGGCGTCCGGCAGTGCCTGCGTCAAGTCAAACAAGAAGACCGTTCCCGGTGTCATGAGCGCCCGCGGCTGTGCCTATGCCGGTGCCAAAGGTGTTGTCTGGGGCCCGATCCGCGATATGGTTCATGTGTCCCACGGCCCGGTCGGCTGCGGCTGGTACTCCTGGGGCACCCGTCGTAACCTGGTGACCGGCATCAACGGCGTCACTCAGTTCGCCATGCAGTTCACCTCCGATTTCCAGGAAAAGGACATCGTCTACGGCGGTGACAAGAAGCTGAAGACCCTGCTGAATGAAGCCCATGAGCTGTTCCCGCTGGCCAAGGGGATCTCGGTCCTCTCTGAATGTCCGGTCGGACTGATCGGCGACGACATCAACTCTGTTGCCAAGCAGACCTCCAAGGAGCTGGATATCCCGATTATCCCATGTAACTGCGAGGGTTTCCGCGGGGTTTCCCAGTCGCTGGGGCATCACATCTCCAACGACACCATCCGTGACTACATCATCGAGACCCGTGAGTTCGCCGAGCCTTCCAGCCCCTACGACATCTCGCTGATCGGTGACTACAACATCGGCGGCGATGTCTGGTCGGCCAAGTCCCTGCTGGAAGAGATCGGCCTCAATGTCAAATCGGTCTGGACCGGCGACGGCGAGCTGGAGAAGATCGCTGCTACCCACACCGTCAAGTTGAACCTGATCCACTGCTACCGTTCCATGAACTACATGTGCAAGGTCATGGAAGAGAAATACGGCATCCCCTGGTTGGAGTTCAACTTCTTCGGCCCGACTAAGATCCGCGAGAGCCTGCGTGCCATTGGTGCCCGCTTCGACCAGACCATCCAGGATAAGGTTGAGATCGCCATCGCCAAGTATGAGCCGATCATGAAGGCCATCGTCGATGAGTACCGTCCGCGACTGGAAGGCAAAAAGGTCATGCTGCTGGTCGGCGGTCTCCGTCCGCGTCATACCATCGGCGCTTATGAGGACCTGGGTATGGAGTGCGTCGGTTCCGGCTATGAATTCGCCCACACCGATGATTATGACCGTACCGCCCCGGAAATGCCGGAAGCCACGGTGGTGTATGACGATCCGTCCGAGTACGAGTTCGAGAAGTTCGCCCATGCCCTGAAGCCGGACCTCATCGGTTCAGGTATCAAAGAGAAATATGTCTTCCAGAAGATGGGCATCCCGTTCCGTCAGATGCACAGTTGGGACTACTCCGGTCCGTATCACGGCTACCAGGGCTTTGAGATCTTCGCCCGGGATGTGGATATGGCGGTGAACAGTCCGACCTGGAAACTGGTCAAGGCACCATTCTAGGTATGTGACGGCGCCCGCTTTTGCGCCATCTCGGCGGTTGGTTTCGGATTCTCGTTGTGCGGCGTAGCGCTGCTACGCCTCCGCCGAAATCCTTACCAGCCACCGACCTGACATCAAAATCGAACGCCGATAGGAACAAGCATAATAAAATCCGGCTGTGTGACAGATTGGTCGCCGGCCCCAAAGGAGTAACTTATGTCAAACGCACTCGGACTTGAAATCAAAAAGGTCACCGAATATACCGCCGAAGAGGTGGAGACGACTAAAAACTGGATCAACTCGGAAGAGTACAAAGAGAAGAACTTTGCCCGCCAGGCGCTGGTGATCAACCCGGCCCATGCCTGTCAGCCGCTGGGTGCCCAGTTGGCGGCCCACGGTTTCGAAGGGACCCTGCCGTTCGTTCACGGTTCCCAGGGGTGTGCCTCCTACTACCGTTCCACCCTCAATCGTCATTTCCGTGAACCGGCCCCTGCAGTGTCGGACGCCATGACCGAAGACGGCGCCGTGTTCGGCGGCCAGAACAACCTGCACGAGGGTCTGGAAAACGCCCATGCACTGTACAAACCGAAAATGATCGCCGTCTTCACCTCCTGCATGCCGGAGGTCATCGGTGACGATCTGACCGCCTTCATCAAGAACGCCAAGCAGAAGGGGCATATCCCCAAGGAACTGCCGGTACCCTACGCCAACACCCCCAGCTTCAACGGTACCCATATTCATGGCTATGACTCCATGCTGAACTCGATCCTGCAGTACCTGACTGAAGGCAAGCAGGTTGAGGGGCGCTGCACCGGCAAGCTGAACCTGATCCCGGGCTGCGACTTCAATACCGGCGACTACCGTGAATACAAGCGCATCCTGAAGGAGTTCGGCATCCCCTATACACTGCTGGCCGATATCTCCGATACCTTCGATTCGCCCTGCGACGGCACCTATAATATCTATGCCGGCGGCACCAAACTGGAGGACACGGCCGATTCGATCAACGGTAAGGCCACTATCGCCATCGGTCCCTATGCGACACCGAAGACCTTCAGCTTCATCAAGGACAACTTCTCCGGTAAGCATGTCTCCCTGCCGATGCCGATGGGTATTGAAAAGACTGATGCCCTGATCATGAAGATCGCCGAACTGTTCGGCAAGGATGTGCCGGAATCCTTGAAGAATGAGCGCGGCAGGGCCGTCGATGCCATGACCGATTCACAGCAGTACATGCACGGTAAGAAGTTTGCCGTCTATGGTGACCCGGACTATCTGATGGGGTATGTATCCTTTCTGCTGGAGATGGGCGCCCGCCCGTACCACATCCTCTGCAGCCGCGGCAGCAAGAAGGCCGAGAAGGAACTTCAGGCGCTGCTGGATGGTTCCATGTACGGCGCAGGGTGCAAGATCTACATGAACAAGGACCTCTGGCACCTGCGCTCCCTGCTGATGACCGACAAGGTCGATGCCGTCATCGGCGACACCCACGGCAAATTTGCCGCCCGTGACGCCGGCGTGCCTCTGTTCCGCTTCGGTTTCCCGGTATTCGACCGGGTCAACAAGCACCGCTACCCGATCATCGGCTACCAGGGGATCATCAACATGGTCACCGAGATCTGCAACAAGTTCATTGATATCAAGGATGAGACGTGTGAAGACCGCTTCTTCGAGATGATGCGCTAAGTGGAGCGCGGCTTTTCCGCCATCTCGGCGTTGCCTTCGTCATCGCTTGTGCGGCGTAGCGCTGCTACGCCTCCGCGCTCTTTCTCGGCGCCACCGACCTGACGAAAAATCCACGCTCCTGGTCGAAAAATTATTAATCGTGCTGCAGTTACACGGCCGGAAGGGAAACCTTCCGGCCGTGTCTGTTTGATTTTGCTGTTCGAAGTATTCTCCCGTATGGTTTGTCTTGTGTTTGAATGAAAAATCATATAAAACAACATAATTGGTTGTTATTAATTATGGTCGAGAATGCGCATGGACAACAGTAATCTGCATATACTGATCGCCGAGGATGAGATCACCCACGCTGTTGCCCTGCGTCGTATGCTCGAAAAAGGCTATCCCGGGGCATACATCACGGTTGTGCCTTCTCTTCGGGAGTTTAAGGCGAGCATTGCGTCAAAAATCCCTTCAATCGCGCTTCTTGATCTGAACCTGATTGACGGCAACAGTCTTGATATGCTGAAGGAATTACCCGCACCGCCGGCATTTCCGGTGGTGATGCTCAGTAGTTATACCAGCCGGCAGGTTGTTGCCGAGGCAGTGGCCGCAGGTGCCATGAGTCTCATCATCAAATCGCCGGAAGTGTTTATGACGATCTCTGAAATTGTCGGCACTACGTTGGAAGATTGGGCAGGTCATCAGACTTCTGTCTCGGTGTAGTACGAAGAGGATGCGGCCGGCGGGAATCATGGCCGCAGCAGGATACAGAGATAAACTCGATTTACCGGGCAGCCCCATGGGCTGCCTTTATTATGTGCAGCACAGGTGTTCAAGCCAATCGATTGCCCTTCAATGACTGTGGCGACAGAATTAGTGCTTATTTTGTATGCAGTATTGCCGTGTCTCGTCGGTGCTGATGTATTAATAATAACGTAAATACAATGCGTTGCTGGCATTGTCGTAATTGGCACAACACATGCTAATCTGAACCTACAATAGAATGACTGACCCGGCAATGGCGCCGACCGTGTTTCAGGATAACCTGAGCGGTGGCGCCGTTTTTATTTTCCGTCCGAACACGCAGTTTCAACGAAGGATGTGACCTATGGCCAAACCCGATTGGTATGATGCCGACAATTGCGAGACCCACGACAAGGGTGCGCCGAAATTTTGCAAAAAATCAGAGCCGGGTGAGGGAACCGAGCGCTCCTGCGCCTATGACGGTGCCAGGGTCGTGCTGATGCCCATAACTGATGTAATCCATCTGGTACATGGCCCGATCGGCTGTGCCGGGAATTCCTGGGACAACCGCGGTGCCCGCTCCTCCGATTCTCAGCTGTACCGGCGCGGATTTACCACGGAGATGCTGGAAAACGACGTTATCTTCGGCGGCGAGAAGAAACTCTACAAGGCGATCCTCGACCTGGCAGAGCGTTACAAGGACCAGGCCCGGGCCATCTTCGTCTACGCCACCTGCGTAACCGCCATGACCGGTGATGATGTGGAGTCGGTCTGTACGGCGGCAGCGGCCAAGGTGTCCATCCCGGTCATCCCGGTCAACACCCCTGGTTTCATCGGGGACAAAAATATCGGCAACCGTCTGGCCGGCGAAATCATGTTCAAGTACGTCATCGGCACTACTGAACCGCCGGTTCTGGGAGAATACCCGATCAACCTGATCGGCGAGTACAACATCGCCGGGGATCTCTGGGGGATGCTGCCGCTCTTCGACCGGTTGGGGATCCAGGTCCTTTCCTGTTTCAGTGGCGACGCTAAATTCGAAGAGCTACGCTACGCCCATCGGGCCAAGCTGAACATCATCATCTGTTCCAAATCCCTGACTAACCTTGCTAAGAAGATGCAGAAAGCCTACGGCATGCCGTATCTGGAGGAGTCGTTCTACGGCATGACCGATACCGCCAAGGCGCTGCGTGACATCGCCCGCGAGCTGGACAACATCGTCAACGGTCTGGAGAAGCGGACCATGCAGGACCGGGTGGAACGGCTGATCGCAGAAGAAGAGGCAAAATGCCGGGCAGCCATCGCACCCTACCGTGCCAGGCTGGAAGGGAAGACCGCCGTACTGTTCACCGGGGGGGTCAAAACCTGGTCGATGGTCAATTCCCTGACCGAGTTGGGCGTGGAAGTCCTGGCGGCCGGAACCCAGAACTCAACCCTGGAGGATTTCTACCGCATGAAGGGGTTGATGCACAAGGATGCCAAGATCATTGAGGACACCTCCACAGCCGGTCTGCTGGCGGTGATGCGCGATAAGATGCCGGACCTGATCGTGGCCGGCGGCAAGACTAAATTTCTGGCACTGAAGACCAAGACCCCGTTTATGGACATCAATCATGGCCGATCGCACCCCTACGCCGGTTACGAAGGGATGGTGACCTTCTCCCGGCAGCTGGACATGACGGTCAACAACCCGATCTGGGCGACCCTGAATGCCCCGGCCCCCTGGGAGAAGAGCGACGATGAACTGGCCGGTGACCTGGCCGCCAGTGCAGGGCATGGCGAAACGTTTCTGGGTGAGGATATCTCTGCGTCGCGGGTCAAGGTCTCGACCAAAGCCGCCACGGTCAACCCCCAGAAAAACTCCCCTGCCCTGGGAGCCACCATGGCCTACCTGGGAATCGACAATATGCTGGGGCTGCTGCATGGTGCCCAGGGGTGCTCGACCTTCATCCGGCTGCAGTTGTCGCGGCATTACAAGGAATCCATCGCCCTCAATGCCACCGCCATGAGCGAGGACAGTGCAATCTTCGGCGGCTGGGAGAACCTGAAGAAGGGGATCGGCCGAGTGATCGAGAAGTTCCAGCCCCAGGTGGTGGGGGTCATGACGACCGGTCTGACCGAAACCATGGGCGATGATGTCAACAGTGCCATCAAGCAGTTCCGTGAACAGAACCCGGAACATGACGGGGTCCCGATCATCTGGGCTTCCACGCCGGACTACTGCGGATCGCTGCAGGAAGGATATGCGGCGGCGGTGGAGTCGATCGTCTCCAGCCTGGCTGAGGGGGGGACGACCATGCCTGACCAGGTCAATCTGCTGCCGGGTGCTCACCTGACCCCGGCCGACGTGGAGGAGCTGAAAGAGCTGGTGGAGTCCTTCGGTCTGACGGTGCTGACGGTCCCGGATATCTCCAATGCCATGGACGGCCATATCGATGAGGTGGTATCACCCCTGTCTACCGGAGGTATCACCGTCGAGGATATCAGGAAGGCGGGGCGGAGCGTCGCGACGCTGTACGTCGGTGATTCTCTTGCCAAGGCCGGTCTCAAGCTGAAGGAAAAATTCGGCATCCCGGCCTACGGCTTCACCTCCCTGACCGGGCTTGCCGAGACCGACCGCTTCATGGAAGTGCTCTCTGCCATCAGCGGCCGGCCGATCCCGGAGAAGCATCGCCGCTGGCGTTCGCGCCTCATGGACGCCATGGTGGACAGCCACTATCAGTTCGGCACCAAGCGGGTGGCGATCGCCCTGGAGTCCGACAACCTGAAAACGCTGACCGGCTTCCTGGCCGGCATGGGGTGCGAGATCCAGGCGGCGTTGTCAGCTACCCGTACCCGTGGCCTGGACGGACTGCCCAGCGCCAATGTCTTTGTTGGTGATCTGGAGGACCTGGAGACGGATGCCGTCGGGGCAGATCTGATCGTGGCCAATTCCAACGGCCGTCAGGCAGCAGCCAAGCTCAAGATCGGCGCCCACCTGAGGGCCGGAGTGCCGGTGTTTGACCGGTTGGGTGCCCATCAGAAGGTTTGGGTCGGATATCGCGGTACGCTGAATTTGGTGTTCGAGGCCGCCAACCTGTTCCAGGCCAATGCCAAGGAGGCCCAGAAGTTGGCGCACAACTAAGCCAGATACCGACGTTACGACAGATGTTGTGGAACGGTAGATGGGCAGTTACTGATTGTGTGACTAATAAATAGGCATTATTAGCAGCCTAAAGCGGTAACTGTTTGCGTCATAAGGAGCATAGTCAATAATTTAAGTAAGATAGAGCTTGGCATGCCATATGCTTTCTATAAGAAGCGAACCAGCAGATACTGAGAAACTAAATAATTCGATGAAGATGGCAATGGCGCCACTCCCCGGTCAGGGGAGGGCGCCGTTTTATTTGGGTTGCTACAGAGATATGTCACAGGGGGTAGGTATGAAAATCGCGTTTACGACATCAAGCGGTGAGATCATCGATCAGCATTTCGGGCAGTGTCACAGTTTCCACATCTGGGAAGTGGGACCGGACGAGGCCGCATTCCTTGAGATTGTAACCGTTGGCGAACATGGCGGCGACGAAGAGGACCGGATCGCTGCCCGGGCCAAGGTGCTGGCCGATTGTGCAATTGTCTACACCATGCAGATCGGCGGCCCTGCCGCGGCCAAACTGGTGGCGCTGAAAATCCATCCCATGAAGACCAACAGTGAGGTCAATCTGAAGGAGACTGTGGAACGATTTCAGGAGGTGCTGCGCGGCAATCCGCCCCCCTGGCTGAGAAAGGCAATGAACAAGGGGCAACTGACATCGTTCACTGAAGATTGATCTTGAAGCAATGAACATTAATCCGGGCCCGTAGGCTCTCATATAAAGGAGATAACATCATGGCATCAATTACCGGTTTGACCAGGGATGGGCAGGTCTGGACTCCCAAGTTTGCCACCAGTATCGATATGGATTCCTGTATCGGCTGCGGACGCTGCTTCAAGGCCTGTGCAAAAGGTGTCCTTACCCTTGAGGAGATAGAAGTCGGCGATACGGAGAAGAGCTTTATGAAGGTCGCCTATCCCGGCCGCTGTATCGGCTGCGGTGCCTGCGGCAGGACCTGCCCAAAAAACTGCTTCACCTTTGAGGAAGTCGAGCTCTAGGCCGGCAGCCAGTTTCAGCCGGCCTGTATCCCGGATCGACGTACACACATACAAACCGCTATGGAGGAATATACAATGGGCGTAATCACCGGCTTGACCCGTGACAAGAAGGAATGGATCCCGCAGTTCGTCAAAAGCATCGACAAAGATATTTGTATTGGCTGCGGCCGCTGTTACAAGGTCTGTGTCATGGATGTCCTGGGGTATGAAGAGGTGGATGAGGACGATTCCGCCAAGGCCTACATGACCATCGCCAAGCCGGGTAACTGCATCGGCTGTCAGGCCTGCGGCCGCACCTGCCCGAAGAAATGTTTCAAGTTCGAATCGGCATCGCTTCCGGAGTAATAGCGATGTTCCAGAATCCCCGGGGTTTTCACGGCGCCGGGGGCTACCGTAAAAAGGAGGGCCACCATGCTCATCGCAGTCGCTTCCAAGGATGGCAGGGAGATCAACCAGCATTTCGGCCATGCCGAGCGTTTCCTGATCTATGACGTTGCCGAGGGTGATGCCGTGTTGGTGGACGAGAAAAAGGTCGATCGCTATTGCAGTTTCGATCCCGAGCACCCCCTGCGGGGACACGTGCTGCAGGGTATCGCCGAGGCGCTGGATGGTTGCCGGGCGGTTGTCACCGCCCAGATGGGAGAGCATCCCCGGGGGGAGCTGGAAAAGCTGGGGGTCGAGCCATACGTGATTTCGGGGCCGATCAAACAAACTTTGCTGGAGTTGGCCAAGATATTGTAGGTACTTAGTTTTGAAAATTTGTACGGTTCTTCTGCCAGCTCCCTTCTCCCTCAGGGAGAAGGGAGCTGGAAGCCGGATGAGGGGGAAACGTGCTGCAAAATCTAACACTGCCCCCTCACCCTACCCCTCTCCCTTATGGAGAGGGAGCGTATGTCACAACGAGGTGATGACCCACTATGAGCAACGGTTCCTTTAACTACTGCAACCTCCCTCCCTGGGTCATCGCCTCCCGCCATTTCAATGACAATCCCCAACCCCTGGAGATTCAGGGTGTCAAGGAAGCCAATCGCTTCCTGTTCGATAAACTGGCCGGCATTGCTGACCAGGAGGAACGGGCCCTGGTCTTCAACGACTTTATGTCGGTGAAGTTTCAGCTCCATCATTGGCAGGAACAGACGGTCACCGCCGGCAAGAGTATCAAGAACAGCTACCTCCGCTTCCTGCGCGGCTGGATGATGGATTCCAACTCCATCGAGGGGGCGGTGCTGAAGCGTTGGGTGGAGAGCCGCATGGGTATCACTCCCACCTATCACCGTGCCCGCATTTCCGGTATTCACAGCGAGGCCTACTTCGATTTCTCGGTGGATGTCATGAAGGGGAGCGCCCGTACCAACGCCATCCAGTCGCAGTTGGACCTGCTCTACGAATACTGCCAGTTTGAGCTCCATCGCAGGTTTCCCTTTGAGGCAACGATCCGGCTGTACCGGGGCACCTACGATGCCAGTGAGCATGACGTCATCGAGCAGACCGGCAAACGGGAACAGATAGTGCGGCTCAACAATCTGGTGTCGTTTACCTCGGACGAGGAGCGTGCCTGGGAATTCGGCTCCACGGTCTGGGAGACCGGGGTGCCGCTCTGCAAGATCTTCTTTTACAACGACCTTCTGCCGGGCAGCATCATGAAAGGGGAAGGGGAATACCTGATCATCGGTGGGGAGTACCGGGTACGGCAGGTGATGTGCACGGTGTAGTTTCACTAAGGGCTAAAAGCTGTTCTCACGAAGGCACAAAGACACAAAGTGATCAAAATTCTCACAAGATATTGTATGCAGTTCATCAGTGTGTAATGGCACGGATGTATTTTCCTTTGTGAACTTGGTGAACTTGGTGAGCTTGGTGAGATAAGCTTCTGGCTGGATTTATTCGCTTGAAGCGGTTTCAGGTTTCCCGTAACATTGTAATCTCACGGCATGTCCCGTGGGATTTTTTCATTTGGGAGAATTTCGATGACCATCGCTGAACAGGTCGCCCGGATTGCCGCCGATGCCCGTCAGGCGTCGCTGGCCATGGCCCGGCTTTCCACGGCCGTAAAGAACGATATGCTGAACGCCATGGCTACGGCGCTGCAGGACCGGGCACCCCGGCTGATCGCCGAGAATGCCAGGGATCTGGCGGCAGGCCGCGAAAAGGGGCTTTCCGATGCCATGCTCGACCGCCTGATGCTGGATGAAAAGCGCATCGCCGGTGTGGCAGATGCCTTGCGAGAAGTGGCTGCCCTGCCGGATCCGGTAGGTGAAGTCACCAAGATGTGGAAACGCCCCAACGGGCTGATGGTGGGGAAGATGAGGATTCCCCTGGGGGTGATCGGCATCGTCTATGAATCCCGCCCCAACGTGACCGCCGACGCGGCGGCTCTCTGTCTCAAGGCCGGCAACGCGGTTGTCCTGCGGGGCGGCTCAGAGGCGATTCACTCTAATCGTGCCATTGCCGATATTCTGCAAGGTGTGATGAAGGGGATGAATATCCCGGCGGCGGCCCTGTCGCTGATCCCGTTCACCGAGCGGGAAGGGGTGCTGGAGATGCTTAAGCAGGAGGAATCAATCGATCTGATCATTCCCCGCGGCGGCGAAAGCCTGATTCGCTTCGTGGTGGAGAACTCCCGTATTCCGGTCATCAAGCATTACAAAGGGGTCTGCCACGCCTTCGTGGACAAGACCGCCGATCTGGACAAGGCGGAGGCGATCATCGTCAACGCCAAGACCCAGCGGCCGGGGGTCTGCAACGCCCTGGAGACCCTGCTGATCCACCGGGATGTCGCCGCGACCTTCATCCCCCGCATTGCAGCGAGACTTGCCGAGCTCAAGGTGGAACTGCGCGGGGACGATGAGTTCCGCGCATTCGCGCCGGCTGCTGTGCCGGCCACGGAAGAGGATTGGGCGGCGGAGTATCTTGACCTGATCCTGGCCTGCCGGGTAGTGGATGATCTGGATGCCGCCATGGATCATATCAATCGCTATACGTCGCTGCACAGCGAGGTGATCATCACCTCGGATTACGGCAACGCCCAGCGCTTTATCCGCGAGGTCAATTCCAGCTGTGTGCTGGTCAATGCCTCGACCCGTTTCAACGACGGCGGACAGCTGGGGCTGGGTGCCGAGATCGGCATCTCTACCACCAAGCTCCACTCCTTCGGCCCCATGGGGCTGGAGGACCTGACCACCACCAAGTTCATCGTCTATGGTGACGGGCAGGTTCGGAGCTAGCCGGCTCAGCACAGATTGGCAGAACATACCGCAACGGGACTTTCTCCGCGTAGCGTTACGAAAATGGCCTTTCCAGCGAAAGGCCATTTTTTTGTGCCCATTTCCGTAATAACTCAAAGCGATTGTTATGTCGGATGCTAGATATAAAAGCGATTTAAAACACAATTTAATAAATTGGTAAGACTAATATAAATCAGAATTAATTATTATAATTAACAATAAATACGCATTGTTGCAAAATCTATACAAATAAAAAAATGTTTTGAAAAAACTATTTATTTGTGTTTTAGTGTGCGCCCACATAGCTGATGGACTCATGAAATATGAATTGAATTCAAGCAAATTATCCAAAGGACGGGAACTCATGGGACAAACGGCACAAAATCTGGAGCAAGAGGGGTTCGTGGGGGCGGTCAGCGGCATGGCGCTGGCGGACATCATTCAGGTGAAGTCTAACAGCCGTTACTCAGGCTGCCTGGTGGTTGAACATCTTGGTCATAGCGGGATGATCTTTCTTCGGGAGGGGGAGGTGGTGCATGCTGAACAGGGTGACCTGGCCGGCGAAGAGGCGTTCTACGCCATCATGAGTTGGGCGGGCGGCTCCTTTCGCAGCGAGCCGAAGGTGGCGACGACCAGCAGAACCATCAACCAGCCACTGGGGTTTCTGTTGCTGGAAGCATTTCGCCTCATGGATGAGTCGAAGAACAAGTCGCAGGCGCCGCAACGGGAGCCTCACAAAACAGCCAAGGAGGGTGGGAGTGTGAGTGATATCAACGCGAAACTGAAAATCATTCCCGAGGTGGAGCATGCGCTGATCATGACCAAGGAAGGCGCGGTCGTGGATGATACCAGCTATGAAGCGGAATTTCTCGGCGCAAACGGACTGTTCCTGGCCATGTTCGCCGGACAGATCGGTTCTCAATTTGGCGTCGGCGAGCCGAAATCGGTCGCGGTGCATGGTGAGGAGCGGCACCTGTTTCTATTTGATTCGAAACGCCACCATCTCTGTGTCTCCGCCAGCGGCGGTGCAAATGTCACGGCCCTCGACGGTGAAATTCGCCGCGTCCTGGCACAGAAATAAGGGGGGAATATGCACGCAATCATGATCGGCTTGACCTCCGTGCCGGGGGTGATGGGGGGGATGGTTTCCGACGAGCGTGGCAATGTCGTGGCTCATTCGTTTCCGCCGCTCTTTGATCAGGGGATGCTGAAAAGCGCCGCCGACCTGCTCATGGACCACACGGTCGGTCTGCAGGAGGCAACCGGTGGCGTAAAATTCTACGATATGCGTTTCGAGTTGGGGCGGATCATCATCAAGAAGCTGCCGAAGATGTTTCTGGCTGTGCTCTGTCAGCCGACCGTCAATATACAGCTTCTCTTTATCTCGCTGAATGTAGCGATCAAGAAGCTGGAGAAGATATCGGTGGACAATCTGCTGGCCCAGACGGCACAGCAGGCGATCCCTCAGGTGCAGATGCCGGCCCAGGCGATGCCGGTGCCGCGCTCTATGACGGCTGCGCCGGCCTACTCCGATTGCCGTGCCGTTACCGATGCCAAGGGGGTGCTGCTGACCTGCGAGATCATCAAAAAGACCGCCGGCACCTTCTGGGATTCCATGACCGACCATGCCAGTGTCAACCGGAATACCGCCCTGGAGATCAGCAATTTCTTCAATACCGGTCCGTTCAAGAGGTTGACACTGTCCAATTGCAGGACCGGGGTAAGCAAGCATGTGCCGATTAATGTGATCCAGCATGACCGGGATCACTCCTACGACGGCAAGGTGCTGGTGTCTCTGGCTCTTGCCGAACAGCTCAATATCAAGGAAGGTGACCAGATCCGCTCAGAGGTCGTGGTCGGCGGCGGGATCCTGGGGTGGGAAGGAATTTGACAGACAGAAGATTCTCAAGAGAACTCTCTGTAGTAGAGTTCATGGCTCCGTAACACGTTATTTACTTGCCAGTTTCAGAGAAAACTGCCATAGTGCCACAACTTATGGACGGGCTTTGCGCCCGTCCATTTATTTTTGAGAGAATTTGAGGAGTTTTACCCATGCAGGAGCGTATCAGGAACATCGCCATTATCGCCCACGTTGACCACGGCAAAACGACCCTGGTTGATGCCATGTTGAAGCACGCCGGTGTCTACCGTGATAACGAAGCCATCACCGAGCGCGTGATGGATAGCAACGACCTGGAAAAGGAGCGCGGCATTACCATTCTGGCCAAAAACCTCTCGATTCATCACGGCCAGTACAAGATCAACATCGTCGATACCCCGGGCCATGCCGACTTTGGCGGCGAGGTTGAGCGCGTCCTGAAAATGGTCGACTCCGTTCTGCTGCTGGTGGACGCCCTGGACGGCCCCATGCCCCAGACCCGTTTCGTGCTGAAAAAATCCCTCGATCTCGGCCTCAAGCCGATCGTTGTCATTAATAAAGTTGACCGTCCCGGTTCGCGCCCCGATGAAGTACTCAACATGGTCTTCGACCTGTTCTGCGAACTGAATGCCACGGATGACCAGCTGGATTTCCCGGTGGTCTACACCAGCGCCAAGATGGGCTATGCCATGCTGGACATGAACTCTAAGGCAACCACCATGGAGCCGCTCTTCGCCGTGGTCGAATCCAATGTCCGTCCGCCGAAGGGTGACAGCAAGGCTCCGTTCCAGATGCTGATCGCCAATATCGACTACAACGAGTATATCGGGCGTATCGCCACCGGCAGGATCTTCCACGGTCGCGTCAAGGCGGGCGAGACGATCGCCATGATCAAGCAGGATGGCACCATCAGCAAGGGCCGTGTTACCAAACTGCTCGGCTATGAAGGGCTCAAGCAGGTGGAGATCGAGGAGGCCGGCACCGGCGATATCGTCACCGTGGCCGGATTCGAGAATGTCAGCATCGGTGAGACCCTGGCCTGTGCCGAAAACCCGATTGCCGTTCCCTATGTCTCCATCGACGAACCGACCCTGGCCATGAACTTCATCGTCAACACCTCCCCCTTCGCCGGTCGCGAAGGTAAATGGGTCACCTCGCGCAACATCCGTGAACGTCTGACCAAGGAGCTGCGTACCAACGTATCACTCCGCGTGGAGGACACCGATTCCCCCGATACCTTCAAGATCTCCGGGCGCGGCGAACTGCACCTGTCGATCCTGATCGAAAATATGCGCCGTGAGGGATTCGAGCTGGCGGTATCCAAGCCGGAGGTTATCATTCGCGAGAAGGACGGCGTCAAGCAGGAACCGATGGAGTACCTGGTGGTGGATGTTGCCTCCGAATTCCAGGGTGCCATTATCGAGAAGATGGGGCCGCGCAAGGGTGAGATGGTGGCCATGGCCCCCATGGGTGAAATGGTCCGTCTGGAGTTCATCATCCCGGCCCGCGGTCTGATCGGTCTGCGCGGCGAGGTGCTGACCGATACCCGTGGTACGGCGGTCATGACCCATACCTTCCATGAGTACGCCCCCTACAAGGGCGAGATCCCGGGGCGCAAGAACGGCGTGTTGATGGCCATGGAACATGGTGAGACCACCGCCTACTCCCTGGATGCTCTGCAGCCACGTGGCACGCTGTTCATCGGCGCCGGCGTCGAGGTGTACGGCGGTATGATCATCGGTATGCATGCCAAGGACAACGATCTGGACGTCAACCCCTGTAAGGGTAAGAAACTGACCAACGTGCGCGCCTCCGGTTCTGACGATGCCATCAAGCTGACCCCGCCGCGGAATCTGACCCTGGAGCAGGCGCTGGAGTTCATCGATGATGACGAACTGGTTGAAGTAACCCCGGTTTCGATCCGACTGCGCAAGAAGGAGCTGGACCCGACCAAGCGCAAGCGGGCGGCGAAGTCCTAAGAAATCCGGTATCGGGTTATAGTAATTGGAAACGGCCGGGGCAGTCAGCCCCGGCCGTTTTTTGTTTGCTGGATGGTTATTGGAGAACTGTTGGCTGTCAGAATGTCAGGCTGGCGGTGATGCTGATACCGTTAATGGCGGCAACCTGCTGTTCCCGCTGTATCGCGGACGGCTGTTCCGAAGGTTTGAAACGGTCAACAGGGGGTGAATAGGCCAGCACAAGGGACGTTCTGCCGTACTGGATCAGAAGATCGCCGTTCTGATTGAGCGAGACGAGGGCATTAAGCCGGGGAGTGCGAAACATCATGTCCGACGGAGGGGTGATATTGTCCGGGGTGCGGAAGAATTCCAGCTGCTCTTCACCGAATGCAGAGGCCGGGTGAAACAGCGCCGTGGTGAGCAGGAGAAGAGGGGCGGATTGCAGCAGGCATTTCACTAACCGGGTCAGCATCATATCCCCCTTTCCGAGCGCCGCGCAGTGGTGCGCAACGATCGGCGAAAAAAAACGGGTCACCATATCGTTGAGATATTTCGGCGACCCGGCTGTCTCAGGGAGACCCTTGGGCTTTCCGTCCCATCCTCGCGGATGGTTTAGTATTATCGTCTGTCTCTATGTTCCCGATTCATTGAGCATTTTTCGTGCCGAACGAACATAGATGCCAAGGGACTGGAATTATTGCGTCCCTGAAGTGTGACGTCCTCTTCGGTAGTCTCGGAACGTTAATTGACGTGACCGAACCGGCCGGTTTTGCGAATTACCCGTCATATGGCGTCACTGATGGGGGCAATTCGGGCTGCGCGCAAGGAATCAGATGATTTTTGCCGGGTTGGGTGCTATATTCCCGACGCAGTTGTTTTGAATTTATACGCGGAGACCACCTATGGCACAGCAGAAGATCTATCTGGTCGGGGCCGGCATGGCGGGCTGGGAAGGGTTCAGTTCCAAGGCGCTGGAGATCATCGGCAAGGCCGAGGTGCTGATCGGGCACCAGCGGCATCTCGACATCTTCCCCGATTTCGGGGGTGAAAAACAGGTGCTGGGCGAATTGGGCGCGCTGCTCGACTTCCTCCAACAGACCGAGAAACGGGTGGTCATCCTGGCGTCGGGCGACCCGACCTTCTTCGGCATCTCCCGCTTCCTGCTGCGCAACCTGTCCAAGGAGCGCATCGAGATCTTCACCAACGTCACCAGCATGCAGTATGCCTTTTCCCGGATCAAAGAGCCGTGGGACGACGCCATCTTCGTTTCGGTTCACGGCCGGGGGATGCATGCGGCGGTTGATAAGATCGTCGCTGCGGAAAAGGCCTGTGTCCTTACCGATAAGGTCAATACTCCGGCGGCCATCGCCCGGGAACTGATGGACAGGGGTGCTGAGGGGTACGAAGCGTGGCTCTGCGAGGACCTGGGGCTTCCGACAGAGAAGTTTACCCGCACGGATCTACGGGGACTTCTGGATCTGAAGCCTTCGGAACTGAATATCCTTATCCTCATCAGGACCTATGAACCGAATCTGGTGCAGTATCCGCTGATCGGTATCGACGATGAGGAGTTCCAGACGATTAAGAAGCTGATCACCAAGCAGGAGGTGCGGGCCGTTACCCTGGCCAAGCTCCAGCTTCAGGATGACCTGGTCATGTGGGATATCGGTGCCGGGAGCTGTTCCGTCTCCATCGAGGCCTCCAACCTGATGCCCAACGGCCGGATCTTCGCCCTGGAACGCAATCCCCAGTATGTGGCCTTCACCAATGAAAACCTGAAAAAGTTCTGTACCCGCAATGTGAAATTGATAGAGGCTTATGCCCCCGAGGGGCTGGAGGATCTGCCCGATCCGGACCGTGTCTTTATCGGCGGCGCCGGTGGACAGCTGGAAGAGATCATCGACGCCGTAGACAAGCGGCTGAAGGCCGATGGCATGATCGTGCTGAACGCCGTGACACTGGACACCTTGACCAAATCGGTGGAATACCTGGAGGATCACGGCTACACGGTGGAGGCGACCTGCGTCAATATCTCCAAAACCCGTCGTCTGACGGAGTTCAAGCTGTTCGAGGCCCAGAACCCGGTTTATATCATTGCCGCGTGGAAGGGCGGGGAATAGTGGCGACGGTCTATGCGGTCGGTGTTGGTCCAGGTGATCCTGAGCTGCTGACGAGGAAGGCTGAACGGATCCTGCGCCAGGTGCCGGTGGTTCTGGCCCCCATATCGAGGCCGGGGGAGCCGAGCGTGGCGCTGGAAACAGTTCGGGAATTCCTGGATGAAGGGCGTCAGGAGATCATCCTGCAGCAGTTTCCCATGACCTCTGACCGTTCCCGTCTGATCCCTGCCTGGCAGGAGGCCGCGGCGGTCCTGGCGGAGCGGGCGGCGGCCGGCAAGGATGTCGCCTTCATCACCATCGGTGACCCGTTGCTCTACTCTACCTTCATCTATCTGCTGCGTATGTTTCGTGAGATCTGCCCCGAGGCTGCCGTCGAGATCGTCCCCGGCATATCCAGTATCAATACCGCGGCGGCTGCAGCTGATGTGCCGCTGGCCGAGGCGGATGAGCGGATTGCCATCATTCCCGCCACCGTCGGCATTGAAAAGATCGCCCGGGCGTTGGAGTCCTACGAGACGGTGGTGCTGCTGAAGGTGAAGCCGGTGTTCGCAGAACTGCTGGATCTGCTGGGGCAGGCGGGTAAGGAGTGGAGTTGTGTCTTTGTGGAGCGGGTCGGCAGCTCCCGGCAGGTGGTGCTGAAGGACCTGGCTGATATGGCGGCCCATACCCCCGATTATCTTTCCCTGATGATCGTCCGCACGGGTTCCGGAACCTGACCCCGTGTTTCTCGCCAAACTGGCACTTTCCAACCTGATCATCATCACCTGTGTGCTGATAGGGAAGCGTTTTCCCACCTTGGGCGGACTCCTGGCAACCATGCCGCTGACCAGCTTGATTGTACTGATCTGGCTGGCGTCCGACAGACCGGGCGACTCTGTCTTTCTGAAGGAGTATACCCGGGGCGTGCTCTGGGGGATCCTGCCGACAATCGCCTTTTTTTTCGTGACGTATCTCTGTCTTCGAAAAGGGATCGGGCTGCCGCTTGCCCTGCTGTTTGGGGGCGCCGTCTGGTTGGGCGGTGCGGTGCTGCACCAACAGCTGCTGCGATAACCTGAAACGCAACGGCCCTTTCGGAAGTTACCGAAAGGGCCGTTGTGCATTCTGTGGTGATAAGACGGATCAGGTGGACTCCGTTCGAATCTCAAATTCGGGCGGGTTCATGATCGCCTTTTTGACGGCACAGAGCTCGGCCGCCTTAACGACTGCGTTGCGATACTTCTCTGGGAAGCCCGCCGGCAGATGGATGACCAGTGAGATCTTGCTCAGGCTCCGCCGACCGTCACCATCAGTGGTGAACTCGGCCTTCTGGGTCAGGCTGAGGGCTTCAGTCGGTATACCCCGGTGGGAACAGAACTCTTCCACATAGACACCGGCACAGGTGCCGATGGCGGCCAGAAATATCAGATACGGGGAAGGTGCATTCCCCTCGCCCCCGGCATCGGTCGGCTGGTCCGTTTCAACCGTCTGACCGTCGGGCAGATGGGCGCTGACCTTCTTTCTTCCGTCGAGAGTGATTCTGATTTCCACGGTTTCTTCTCCTTACAGGGTGCTCCCCTTGGCGGGAACGATTTCATCCGCCGGCGGCGCGGCAGATTTGTCGAGCACCGGAACCCGCGTTACCGCAGGAGGCTGCACGACCTGCGGGGCCGGTGCCTGGACGGCAGGAGCCGGCGCTACTGTCGCCGGTGCGACATTCTTTGCCTCGGGAAACTTGGTCGGCTGGCTGCTGCGCGGCGGCTCAACAACCGGCACCGCGGATTTTTTCTCAGAGTCGTGGTCATAGGCGAGAAGTGACAGCATGGCGTCGAACTGTTTACCGTAGATCTCAGGCTCCTGGGTCTCGCGCAGCAGCCAGTCCTTGCGTTTCTGCTCCAGCGCCCGTCTGATCCCTTCGATGGTCTTGAATTTCACATTGGCGTTGGTGGTCAGGTTGGCCTCGGCCTCGTTGAAATCCGGATATTCCAGGTTCAGCAACGGGTCATAACCGGGGAATTTCTGACGGAAATTCGGATATTCCCAGAGAACGGAGCCGTTGACATCGACAATCTGGGCCGACATGACCAGATAGTTGTAGTCGCTGGAAAGGGATTTGAACTGGGTATAGGCGGTCACTTTCTCGTTTTTCGTCAGCCCGCTCACGACGAGCAGCATGACGGCATCGAGGTTGTTTTTCTGCAGATAGCTCTTCAGCTCGTCATTCTTCCAGAAGTACTTGTTGTAGACAACGGCAGCGTCATCGCGCCGCTCGCGGCGTGAGTAGAGCCTGGAGAAGATGTCCTGTGGTTCGCCGTCGATGAGGGCGATCGTGTAGAAGTTGCCGGTCGTCTTTAATTTACGGACGAACTGCTGCTCGTACTTTCGGTTCAGTTCGGCAAGGAGCGGGATCAGCTGGTCCTTCTGGGGATGCCTGATGTCGGATGTGGTGTCGACGATGATGGGGGCGACCCCGAGGGCCCGCACGCTGTTGGCAAAGGTCTCGGTCGGAACGTTGAAGTGGTTCTGGGAACAGCCCGTTACAAGGGCGGTGATGGTTAAACAGAATAAGAGCACTCTTTTCATGGAACCTCCTGGCAGATGACATCCCCTGCCTTGATTGTCGTTTTCCGATTTATAGCAGATGCAGCCCCTGTTTTCCAGATAAATTGAGGAGTGACGGTATCTTGCGGCGGGCAGAATTTATTGACAAATGAGGTGTTCTTTCGTATCCTGACGCCCATAAACCTGCTTATCGAGAGTGGTGGAGGGAAAGGCCCTGCGAAACCACAGCAACCGGCCAATCAAGGCGACAGGTGCTAATTCCTGCCGAAAGGCAAAGATGAGAGGTGTGCTGTGACCGTCGTTTCAGCCCCTTCTCTGTTTGTGCGAAGGGGTTTTTTCATGTCAGTCGGCATTGTCAGCGAACAATCCATTACCTTTGATTCCGGTATCCGCCTGGATAGCGGCCGCATTCTCGCCCCGATTACCCTCGTCTACGAAACCTACGGCACCCTCAATGCCGATGCCTCCAATGCCATCCTGGTGGAGCATGCCTGGACCGGGAATGCCCATCTGGCAGGTAAACTGAACTCCGATGACCCCAAGCCGGGGTGGTGGGATGCCATCGTCGGCCCCGGCAGGCTGCTGGATACGGACCGCTACTTCGTCATCTGTTCCAACGTCATCGGTTCCTGTTACGGTTCCACCGGGCCGGCCTCGATCAATCCAAAGACCGGAAAGCGCTATAACCTGAATTTCCCGGTGATCACGGTTAGAGATATGGTTCGGGCCCAGAAGCTGCTGATAGATGCCCTGGGAATCAAGCGTCTTCTCTGTGTCATGGGGGGGAGCATGGGGGGGATGCAGTCACTGGAGTGGGCCACCCAGTACCCCGATGCCATCGCCTCCGCGATCATCCTGGCCGCCACGCCGCGCCCCTCGCCCCAGGCGATTGCGCTCAATGCCGTTGCCCGCTGGGCGATCTTCAACGATCCGACCTGGCGCAAGGGGGAATACAAGCACAATCCCAAGGACGGACTGGCGCTGGCCCGCGGTATCGGTCACATCACCTTTCTGTCCGACGAATCCATGAACGCCAAGTTCGGCCGGCGTTTCTCCGCCAAGGATGGTCAGTTCGATTTTTTCGGGCAGTTCGAGGTGGAGCGCTACCTGAACTATAATGGCTACAGTTTTGTGGACCGCTTCGATGCCAACTCATTCCTCTATCTGGCCAAATCTCTGGATCTGTACGATGTGGCCTGGGGATGCGAATCAATGACTGAGGCCTTTGAGCCGGTCACGGCGCCGCTGCAGTTCTTCGCCTTCAGTTCCGATTGGCTCTACCCCCCCTACCAGACGGAGGAGATGGTGAACTGTCTGCGGGAGCAGGGGAAACAGGTTGAGTACCACATGATCGAGTCGGCCTACGGACACGACGCCTTCCTACTGGAACATGAGACCTTTGCACCGCTCGTTCGAAGATTGCTGGAAAGTCTGCCCGTAGAGGGGCTATGACCACATCACTGGATAAATTCAGGCAGCACCCGCTCTGCAGCAGACTGCGTCACCAGATGGGAAAAGCCATTGCGGATTTCAGTATGATTCGTGAGGGGGATCGGATAGCGGTCGGTCTTTCAGGAGGCAAGGATTCATACTGTCTGATGCTGTTGCTGGGGGAACTGCAGCGGCGGGCTCCTGTACGCTTTGAACTGACGGCACTCACGGTGGATGCCGGTTATCCTGGATTTAATGGTGCGGCCATCTCCCTCTTTTGCCGGGAAAACGGATTTGGTCACCAACTGCTCTCAACGACTCATTACGATATCATCCAGGAAAAGCTGCGTCCGGGTTCTTCGTTCTGTTCGCTTTGTGCTCGGCTCAAGCGAGGCACGTTATACGGTGCCATACGCGAGATGGGCTACAGTAAGCTCGCCCTTGGGCACCACCGGGATGACTTTATCGAGACCCTGCTGCTTAATCAGTTTTTTGTCGGTTCTATCAAGGCCATGTCGCCATGCATGCTTGCCGATAGTGGCGATGTCACCGTTATCCGGCCATTGGTGTATGTTGCCGAAGATGATACCAGTGCCCTCGCTGCGGACATTGGTTTGCCGGTGGTTTCCTGTTCCTGCCCGGTGGCGGACTCGCCCGATCTGCAGCGTCAGCGGATGAAGTCGCTGCTGACAAGCCTGGAAGGTGATATTCCGCATATAAAGAACAGTCTGCTCAAATCCCTTTCAAACGTGCATCCCCGCCATCTTCTTGACCGGCGGCTTCAGGCTGCGACTACGACTCTGAACGCCACCGACGAAATCTGATAGTCGCTGCTGCGGCCTGAATCCCAGATCGCGGCAGAGATCCCCCAGCGCGACATACCCTCCGTAGACGACGATAATCAATCCCAGTAATACGATCGGTTCCATGCGCAAGCCTCCTTGATTCTTTTCAGGAAGCTTACATCATTGACATGACAGAATGTGTCACTTTGTTGTGTGAGCAGTTAAGTGTTTTTTCCGAGAGGGTGCAACGGGGTCAGAGTATGGCATCGATGGCTTCAAAGTCGATGAAGTGCTCTGCCATGGAGTTGATCAGCTCGATCTTTTCATGGTCTTCGGGACCAATCTTGGAGACATGTTCCCGCAACAGGCCATACACATCCGACGTGGTCTCTTCGATGCGGATGTAAGGGATGCGGCTGTCTTCAAGGATCTGCTTGGTGATGTTGGACATGGGGGCGTGGCCACAGATAATCAGCCCGGTGAGGCGTTTCTTGAAGTCGGGGATGTGGTGGAGCGATGAGGCCGTTACGATCAGCTCATCACGTGAGCTGGTTACAATCAGCAGGGTTGAGTCTTTCAGGTAGTCGATGACCCGCTGGGAGGATGCCGCGCCGAGCTGGATGTTGTGGCAGATACGGCTCCGCTCTCGAGGCTCTCCCATGAGCGGCAGGTTCAGCAGTTCAGCCACATGCTGCAGTGTCGGGTGGGCCAGGATCGGTGAATAATCGAATGCGCTGGTTACCAGAAAATTCTTGTCCAAAAAGGCTTTGCGCAGGTAGGAGAGTGACCGTTCCCGTTTCTCGGACACCAGTTTGTTGACCATGATGATCCGTACATCGGCACCGGCTTCCTTGTACAGGGCCAGGTTGAGTTCAACGGCATCGATGACGCTGCCGATGCCGCCTCCGGTGACCATCAGGACCGGTGCGCCGGTGAGGGCTGCCGTGGAGGCGTTGTTCATGCCGACGACCGAGCCGACGCCGCCGTGACCGGCCCCTTCGATGATGAGAAAGTCGTTCTTCTTTTCAAGGTCGGTAATGGCCTTGACGATGGCTTCACGGGGATAATCGCGGGAAATCTCTCCGTCCAGGAAGCGGCGGGTCAGCCCGGGGGTGAGCGTCATGGGGGACATGAGGTGTGCATCGGCGTCCAGGCCATAGACCCCGGCAATCATGGCTGCGTCCATGTCCATGGTCATCCCCTTGTAGGCGATGCACTTCGGGCCGATGGGTTTAATGAAGCCGACACGGGGGTATTTCTGGCTGGCCAGATGCATCAGCGACAGACTGATGGTCGTTTTGCCGCAATGTTGACCGGTGGCTCCGATGAAGATCTTTTTACACACGGGATTATGCCCCTTCGGGGATGGCGGTTTTACTGCAGGTAGCCATCCAGGTGGTCCTGTCCGGAGACAAAGCGGATAAAACGAATGCCCATACCGCTCTTCTTTACCAGGTGGAAGAGGTTCTGGGGCACCTTCTTTGCCCACATGACCCGCGCTTCCAGCTCTACGTTGTTTTTGCCGAGCTCCAGGATGACCCTGATCCTGGTGTTGGGAGGACAGATGTTGGGGGTCTTGATGAACATGCCTGTCAGGGAGATGTCCTCAGTGAAGGCGACCCGGTTCGTGTCATCAATGCCGAAGCGGACGGTCAGCCGCTTTTTGTGGCGGATAATATCGCGTTTATCATTTCCTGCCATCCGATCTGCTCCCGGTGCCTGAAAGTGGCGATGAATGTTTAATGAAACCGTATTTCCGTGAATATATATCAGAAATCGAGATAAATGGTAGCCGTTTTGATGAAATATTTCATTTTGACGGCACGCTGCCACGGATAAATTGAATTGACAGTGGACCGTCAATATTCTAGTTTATCGAAAACGCTGGGGGAGTTTCGACTGAGAGCGGCTGAGGGCCGCGACCCTTCGTACCTGATCCGGGTAATGCCGGCGTAGGGAAGCGCAAAAGTCCAGGACTTGACAAGCCGCTTCTGCGGCTTTTTTCATTTCGGGGTATACCATGAACATCCTGCTGAACGGTGAACAGAAAGAAATAACGAATGTCCGGACGGTCGCCGACCTGCTGGATTCCCTCGGGATCGGCCGTGAACGGGTGGCGGTGGAGATCAATCTTGACATTGTGCCCCGCGCACGGCACGCCGAGCATGCCATCAATGATGGCGACCGCATAGAGATCGTACAATTCGTCGGAGGAGGATAGCCCCATGACCCAGAACAACGACAAACTCGTCATTGCCGGCCGGGAGTTCAACTCGCGCCTGATGGTCGGTACCGGAAAGTATGCCAGCTTTCAGCAGACCGCCGAAGCGCTGGAGGCGTCGGGGGCTGAGATCATTACCGTTGCCGTGCGGCGGGTCAATCTGGACCGGAGCAAGGAGTCGCTGCTGGATTACATCGACCCGAAGAAATACACCCTGCTCCCCAATACGGCGGGGTGCTACTCGGCTGACGATGCCATCCGCACCTGTCGCCTGGCCCGCGAGGCCGGGATGTCCGATTTCGTCAAGCTGGAGGTGCTGGGTGATGAAAAGACCCTCTTCCCGGACAATGAGGAGCTGCTGAAGGCTGCCAAGGTGCTGGTGGCGGAGGGATTCACCGTACTTCCCTACTGCAGCGATGACGTGATCCTCTGCAAGAAACTGGAGGACCTGGGATGTGCAGCGGTCATGCCGCTGGGGGCTCCCATCGGCAGCGGCCTCGGTATCCGTAATCCCTATAACATCCGCATCATACAGGAGAACGTCAGCGTGCCGGTCATCGTGGACGCGGGGGTCGGGTCGGCCGCCGATGCCGCCATCGCCATGGAGTTGGGGTGTGACGGCGTCCTGATGAACACGGCAATCGCCGGGGCCCAGGATCCGATCGCCATGGCACGGGCCATGAAGCTGGCCGTAGAGGCGGGGCGTCTCTCCTATAAGGCCGGCCGCATCCCGCGCAAACTGTACGCCAATGCCTCCAGCCCGCTGGACGGCATGTTCCTGTAGCATGCTCTTGTCCAGGAGCTCATGAGGATAATGGTTGATTTTACTCTATACCTGATAACGGACCGGCACCAGACGGCAGGGAGGCAACTCCCTGCCGTTGTCGCTGATGCATTGGCGGGAGGGGTGACCGCTGTCCAGCTGCGGGAGAAGGATCTGCCGGCACGGCAGCTGCTGGAGCTGGCCCGGGAACTGCGCGACCTTACCCGCCGGCACGGTGCCCGACTGCTCATCAATGAACGCATCGACGTGGCCCTGGCGGTGGATGCCGATGGTGTGCACCTTGGCGCGGCGAGTATCCCTGTGGCAGTTGCCCGCAGGCTTCTGGGATGCGAAAAACTGATCGGATATTCCGCCCACGGGGTGTCCGAGGCACTGGCGGCGCAAAATGATGGTGCCGACTTTGTCACCTTCGGGCCGGTGTACCATACCCCATCAAAGGCCCCCTACGGCGCTCCGCTGGGGGTGGAGCACCTCGCTGAAGCGGCTGCCGCCCTTGCTGTCCCGGTGTTCGCCCTGGGCGGGGTGGCTGTGCACACGGTCCCGGAAATCATCCGTGCCGGCGCATCCGGCATCGCCCTTATCTCTGCGATAATTTCATCGCCTGATCCCGAGTCGTCCAGCCGGACCATTCTCGAGACGCTACGGAACCATGCCGAACCTGCCCGCTGACATACATCCGGACCTGCATATCAATTCCTATGGCCATTACCTGCGCCGCCGCTTCGGCTGCCGGATCAGCAAGGTCAATGTAGATGCCGGATTCACCTGTCCGAACCGGGATGGCAGCAAGGGAACGGGGGGATGCATCTATTGCAACAACGTCTCCTTTTCCCCAGGCTCCACCCAGGCAGCCATACCGCTCGAGGAACAGCTGGCCCACGGCATCGCCTACCACCGGCTGCGGCTTCGTTCGGAAAAATTCATCGTCTACTTCCAGAAGTACACCAACACCTACGCCTCCGTTGACCAGCTGGCTGATCTGTACCGGCGCGCCCTGGACCACCCCGATGTGATCGGTCTCTCGGTAGGTACCCGTCCCGACGCCCTCTCCGACGGGGCGCTGGAACTGTTGACGGAGATCGCGCGGACCCGCTACGTCTGTCTGGAGCTGGGGCTGCAGTCTATGGACGACGCTATCCTCACCAGGATCAACCGGGGGCATACGCTGGACGAATATCTGCAGGCGGTGGGGCGGGCTGCGGGGCGCGGTTTCGATATCTGTACGCACCTGATTCATGGCTTCCCGGGGGAGACAGCGGTCGACTTCCTGGCTACCGCCGGGATGATCGCATCGCTGCCGGTGAATTCGGTCAAGCTGCACCAACTGCATGCCGTGGAGGGGACGGAGCTGGCGGAGATGTTCCGCCGGGGTGAGTTTACGCCGCTCAGGCTGGAAGAGTATGTGGCTACGGTAGCCGACTTCCTGGAACTGCTGCCGGCACGGGTCTCGGTGCAGCGACTGTACGGATCGGCGCCGCTGGCGATCAGTGTTGCCCCTCGCTGGGGATTGAAGAACAATCAGATGTGGTATGCGGTGATCAACGAGATACAAAAACGCGGCACCTGGCAAGGGTGCCGCGCGAAGTGAGATGAGATGGTGGAGAGGCGTTACAACGCGATGATGGAGCGGTTCTTGCCGCCCCGCTTTGCGTTAAGCAGGGCCTGATGGACCCGCGAGATGGTTTCATGTACCGACTGGGCCGGCTCGTGTTCACAGACCCCGATGCTGACGGTGACGTGGATGCCCGGCTTGTTGGCCTTGAACTCCGTCATGTTGATAGCCTCCAGCACCTTATTGGCTACCGGCAGGGAACTTTCCACGTTGGTCTCCGGCAACAGGAACAGGAACTCGTCGCCTCCCCACCGGGCGCAGATGTCTTCGTTGCGCACACAGCTGCGCAGGACCCGGGCCAACTCCACCAGTACGTCGTCGCCGGAGTTGTAACCGTGGGTGTCGTTCACCTTCTTGAAGTCATCGACATTGATGAGCATGATGGTAAAGGGGTGGCGATGGCGCTGGGAGCGGGTGGCTTCCCGGTCGATCTTTTCCATTATGTCGCGGCGGTTGGCCAGGCCGGTCATGCCGTCGACCCTGCTGGCCAGATCCAGTGAACGGACCATGTTGACCAGCTCGGTCTTGAGCTGTTCGTTCTCGGTGCTCAGCTTGTTGGCCTGGAGCTTCAGCTCTTCGTAGCACTTGCTCAGGAGGGTGAATTCCTCCAGCAACTGGTTGTCAGCCAGACGGCGTTCTTCAATGACCTTGGCAAATCTGTCCCTATCGGTGCCGCCCAGACACTCTTTCGATGCAGTCGACTTTGTCATCTCTTCTCCCTGCCATATTCCCGGAAATGGTAATAGCAACGCAAGTTATGGGACTATCGTAGCATAATTTTACGGTATCTTGTCAAAGATTAACTGGATACAACCTTTGCAGAAAGTACTTTTTCCGTTGCGGGGACAGTGGTATAGTCCCCCACTACACTGAATTTTCTATCGCTTTTCCGTTATCAAGGAGCAACAATCATGTCCGAGCTTCGCGTCCGTTTTGCCCCCAGCCCGACCGGTTACCTGCATGTGGGGGGGGCCCGCACCGCCCTCTTCAATTGGCTTTATGCCCGTCGTCTGGGAGGGACCTTTATCCTGCGTATCGAGGATACGGATGTGGAGCGGTCCACCAAGGAGTCGGTTGAGGCGATTCTGGAAGGGATGCAGTGGCTGGGACTGGATTGGGATGAGGGGCCGTTCTACCAATCCGACAGCTTCGACCTGTACCGGAACTATGTCCAGAAGCTGCTGGACTCCGGTAAGGCCTACAAGTGCTACTGCACTGCAGAAGAACTGGAAAAAAAACGGGATCAGGCCATGCAGGAAGGGCGTAAGCCCAAGTACGACGGTACCTGTCGCGAGCGGGCCGATCAGCCCGATGCCCCCTATGTGGTCCGTTTCCGCGCACCGCAGGCGGGTGAGGTGGCGTTTGACGATCTGATCAAGGGACGCATCGCCTTTCCGGCCGAGGAACTGGACGACCTGATCGTTCAGCGCACGGACGGCACCCCGACCTATAACTTCTGCGTGGTTATCGACGATGCCAGCATGCGCATTACCCACGTCATCCGTGGCGATGATCACGTCAACAACACCCCGCGTCAGATCCAGCTCTATGAGGCCCTCGGCTTCCCGGTGCCGAAATTCGCCCATGTGCCGATGATCCTGGGGAGCGACAAGGCCCGGCTCTCCAAACGCCACGGTGCTACCAGTGTCATCGCCTACCGCGATATGGGATACCTTCCCGAGGCGCTGATGAATTACCTGGTGCGTCTGGGGTGGAGCCACGGCGACGACGAGATCTTCTCCCGTGAGGAGATGGTGCAGAAGTTCGATATCGGCGGCGTGGGGCGCTCGGCCAGCGTCTTCAATACCGAAAAGCTCAATTGGCTCAATGCGCACTACATCAAAAACGGCGATCCGGAACGGCTGGCGGACCTGCTGCTGCCGCACCTCTCCAGCCGGGGGGTCAGCACCCTCAACGGTCCCGACCTGGTGGCGGTGGTAAGGACCCTGCAGGAGCGGGCGCAGACCCTGGAGGAGATGGCCGACCGGGCCCTGTTTTACTACCAGGCGCCCCAGGCTTACGATGAAGCGTCCCTGGCCAAGTTCGACAAGGCCCATCTCTCTGCCGTGTACGGTGAGGTGGCCGGCCGTCTTGCCGACAGCGCCGCAACGACGGCGGCTGAAATCGATCAATTGTTCAAGGAGATCTGCACCGACAAGGGGTGGAAGATGCCCCAGGTGGGGCAGCCGACCCGCATCGCCCTTTCCGGCGGTACCCAGGCACCGGGCATCGGTGAGATTGTTCAGGCGTTGGGGGTCGAAGAGGCGGTGCGGCGGATCACCGCCGCCCGGCAGGCGGTCACCGCATAGCGCACCAGATGTTTTCTGCTTTAAAAGCCCGGCCTTGCCCGGGCTTTTTTTGTCCCCGGGTGGCGAGCGGAGCGGGGTGTGATATAGTTTCGTCATGGGGAAAACCATCACCATAGGACCGGTCACCCGTATTGAAGGTCATGCCCGGATCGCCATCCGCCTGGATGAGGGGGGCGGTGTTGCCGACGCCCGTCTTCAGGTTCAGGAGTTCCGGGGGTTCGAATCGTTCTGTGTCGGCCGACCTTTCTGGGAGATGCCGGCGATTACCGCACGGATCTGCGGCATCTGCCCGGTCAGTCATGCCCTGGCCGCAGCCATGGCTGGCGACCGTATCCTCGGCAGTGAGCCCCCCCCTGCCGCACGGGGATTACGAACCGTGCTCTCTCTGGCCCAGTTGATTCTCAGTCATTCCCTCAGTTTCTTTCACCTTTCCGCACCTGATATCGTCCTCGGTCTGGATGCGAATCCGGCCGACCGGAACATTGCCGGCCTGGCAAAATATCACCCGGAGCTGCTCCGGAAGGGTATCCGCCTGCGTCAGATCAGCCAGGAGATTGTCAACCTTGTCGGCGGCGGCCATCTGCATCCGGAACATGTTGTTGCCGGCGGGATGCGGCAGCCATTGGCTGCGGAGGGGCGTGATGCCATCGCAGCCCTGCTCCCTGAGGCCCATGGACTGGTCGGACTTGCCGTCCGTGTCTGGGAGGAACACCAGGGGCGATTCCTGGCTGAAATGGGCGACTGTCCGGAGGTTGCCGGACTCTCCCTGGGATTGGTGGGTGACGATGGCTGTCTGAACCACCTGACGGGGCGGCTTCGTTTCGTCGATGGTTCCGGAATGACTGTGCGGGAGGTTGCCGCGGCAGGGTACGGCACTGTTATCCGTGAAACCGTGGCCGGCGATAGCTATATGAAGCCGACGGAGTCTCTGGTGGAGGATGCCCCTTTCTACCGGGTCGGTCCGCTGGCCAGGTTGCGTGTCGCTCCCTTCAGGGATACCCCCCAGGCCGAACAGACCCGCCTGTTTTTCCTTGCAGATGAGGTGCTCTCCTCTTCGCCCCTCGGGTCTCACCAGGCCCGTCTGATCGAGATGCTCTACGCCGTAGAGCGGCTGTCCGCGATGATAACCGACCCCGCACTCTGCGACCCTCATGTGCTGTCCCGCGGCACGGTGGTTGCTAATGAAGGGATTGGCGTTACCGAAGCCCCGCGGGGTACCCTGATCCATCACTATCAGGTGGACCGGACCGGTCTGCTGACCCGGGTTAACCTGATCGTGGCCACGGGGCACAACAGCCGGGCCATGGACCGGACCATCACCGCCATCGCCCGGCGGCACCTGACCGGTGACACGCTCTCTGAAGGGCTCCTCAACCGGGTTGAACACGGCATCCGTCTCTATGACCCCTGTCTCTCCTGTGCCACGCATCTGGAGGGTCGCCGGGGGGTGACGGTTGAATTGCTCTCGCCCCACGGCAAGGTGCTGGACAGCGTTTGCCGGTAAGGTTACTATTATCAGATGAACTCCGAAGTCTCTCCCTTTCAACTTAAAAGTGATTACATCCCCCGGGGTGATCAGCCCCAGGCCATCGAGGAACTGGTGACCGGCCTCGAGCGTGGTGACAAACACCAGGTACTGCTCGGCGTCACCGGTTCGGGCAAGACCTTTACCGTTGCCAACGTCATCGCCCGAACCGGCCGCCCGGCCCTGGTGCTGGCCCCCAACAAGACCCTGGCAGCTCAACTGTACGGCGAATTCAAGGAACTCTTCCCGGACAATGCCGTTGAATATTTCGTCTCCTATTACGATTACTACCAGCCGGAAGCCTATCTCCCCACCACTGACACCTTCATTGAGAAGGATTCGTCCATCAACGATGAGATCGACAAACTGCGCCACTCAGCCACCCGCTCGCTGCTGACCCGGCGCGATGTGATCATCGTGGCCTCGGTCTCCTGCATCTACGGCATCGGCTCGCCATCAGAATACGCGGCGCTGCACATCTTCTTCCACCAGGGGGAGGAGTATGGCCGGGATGAGTTGATGAAGAAACTGGTGGAGATCCAATACGAGCGAAATGACACCGATTTCCATCGCGGCACCTTCCGGGTGCGGGGTGATGTGGTGGAGGTCTTCCCGGCCTACGACAGCGAAAAGGCGCTCCGGATCGAGTTCTTCGGCGACGAGGTGGAAGCCATCAGCGAGATTGACCCGCTGCGGGGCACGGTGCTGCAGAAACTCAGCAAATGTGCCATCTACCCGGCTTCCCACTATGTCTCCAGCAAGGAGACCATGGAGCGGGCCATCGAACAGATCCGGATCGATCTGGGGGAGCGAATTCGCCACTTCCGGGCCCAGAACATGCTACTGGAGGCCCAGCGCATTGAACAGCGCACCTTCTATGACATCGAGATGATGGAGGAGATGGGGTTCTGCCAGGGGATTGAGAACTACTCCCGCTATCTTGACGGCAGGCAGGCGGGGGAGCCCCCCTACACCCTGATCGACTACTTTCCGGAGGATTTCCTCCTATTCATCGATGAATCCCATATCACCGTTTCCCAGGTGGGGGGGATGTACCGGGGGGACCGTTCCCGCAAGGAGACCCTGGTCCAGTTCGGTTTCCGCCTGCCGGCGGCCCTCGACAACCGCCCGCTCAATTTCCAGGAGTTTGAACAGCGGATAGGGCAGGCGGTTTATGTCTCAGCCACCCCTTCCGACTACGAACTGGAAAAAAGTGAAGGAGTGGTGGTGGAGCAGGTCATCCGACCCACCGGCCTGGTGGACCCGATTATCGAGGTCAGGCCGGTGACGGCACTCCCTCACCCCAACCCTCTCCCAGAGGGAGAGGGGATAAATTCTACCCTCGCCCTTAGGGAGAGGGTGGCCGAAGGCCGGGTGAGGGGCAATGTTGGACAGGTGGACGACCTCCTCCACGAGGTGCGGCTGACCGTCGCCGCCGGTGAACGGGTCCTGGTGACTACCCTGACCAAGCGGATGTCGGAGGAGCTGACCAACTACTACCGCGAACTGGGGGTGCGGGTGAAATACCTCCATTCCGATATTGATACCATCGAGCGGATGCAGATCCTGCGGGACCTGCGTATGGGAGAGTTCGACGTGCTGGTGGGGATCAACCTGTTGCGCGAGGGGCTCGACCTGCCGGAGGTATCACTGGTGGCAATCCTTGACGCCGACAAGGAGGGCTTTCTCCGCTCGGCCCGCTCCCTGATCCAGACCTGTGGCCGTGCCGCCCGCAACGTGAACGGCCGAGTGCTCATGTACGCCGACCAGATCACCCGTTCCATGAGATCCTGTATAGACGAGACAGAGCGGCGTCGCGCCAAACAGCTGGCCTACAATGCCGAGCACGGCATCACCCCCGAGACGGTGGTCAAGAGCATGCGCACCATCCTGGAGTCCATAGAGGAGAAGGATTACTACACCCCCCTTGGCAACCGGGTGGCCGAGGCCGAGGAAGAGTACATCTCCCCGAAGGATATCCCCAAGCTGGTCAGGAAGCTGCGCAAGGAGATGCTGGCGGCGGCCAAGGCGCTGGATTTCGAGATTGCCGCGAAGCTGCGGGATCGGGTTAAAAAGCTGGAAGAGATGGAGCTGGCACTGCGGTAATGGTCAAATAGGTTGTTCTGATGGGCCGATCTGTTTATTATATATAGATACGTAATTTCCCGGGAACCGGGTCAGTAAAGGAACATGTTTGTATGGCAGATGAAATGGTTGATCCCCTCAAGCGGGTTGCAGAACAACTGAAGAAATGTGTCAAGTGTGGTGCCTGTCGCCAGAATTGTCCGGCCTTTACCGCCTTCGGCCGCGAACCGGCCGTTGCACGCGGCAAGGTGGCATTGGCCCAGCATCTCCTCAAGGATGATATCGGGCTGGACGACCAGACCTACCAGGCCATGTCCAAGTGCCTGCTCTGCGGCAGCTGCGTGGATAAATGCCCCAATGACGTCCCGACGGATGAGATCGTCATCGCCGCCCGTGAGGCCTTGGCAAAGAAGCGGGGGTTGACGACCTTCCATGCGGCCGTCGGCCAGGTAATCAAGAACCGCACCCGAATGAAGATGGGGGCCAGGATGGCCAGCCTGCTGGGGCCGCTCTTTTTCAAGAAGATCCCCGAGACCTCCGGTCTGCGGCTCCGTTTCCCGATGCCATTCGTCGGGGGACAGCGCCATATCCCGACCATAGCCAAGAAGCCGTTCATGGACCGCCATCCCGAGGTTATTCCCGGCGAGCCGGGGAAACCGCGGGTCGTCTTCTTTGTGGGATGCATGACCAACTTTGTCTATACGGAGGTCGGAGAGGCGACTCTGGCCCTGTTCAGGCACCTGGGGTGTACGGTCATCATCCCCAAGGGACAGCAGTGCTGCGGCCTGCCCGGCATGTCCGGCGGTGATATCGGCACGGTGCGTGAGCTGGCAGAGAAGAATCTGGAGGAGCTGGAGCGCTACGAAGCCGATTACGTCATGAGTGCCTGCGCCACCTGCGGAGGTGCGCTGCACCGGCTCTACCCGCTGGTGGTGGGAAAGCGCAACCCCGAGCTGAAGGAGCGTCTGGAGGTGTTGGCCGCCAAGACGGTGGATGCCTCGCAACTGCTGCACAAGCTGGGACTCAACCCCGAGGAGACCGGTGCCGGCGAACAGGTCCGCGTCACCTATCATGATCCGTGCCACCTGCGCAACCAGGGTCTGAGCAAACAGCCCCGGGCGCTGCTGAAGGGGACACCGGGGGTGGAACTGGCCGAGATGGAGGGGGCCGACCGCTGTTGCGGTCTCGGCGGTACCTTCAACGTGTATCATTACGACTCGTCCATGACCATCAACGAGGCCAAGAGCCGGGCCATCATTGCCACCGGAGCCGCAGCCGTGGCAACCGGTTGCCCCGGCTGCATGATGCAGCTCTCCGACGGTCTCAAACAACACGGCTCGAGGGTCGAGGTCGTTCATACCCTGCAACTGCTGGCACGACGGTTGAAATTGTTAAAATAACCCGACCGAAATGGTTGTCATTTTGTGCTCAACCGGGTGCTTTCGATCGGCATTTTCAAACGGAGAATCAGCACTAATCCCGCGGTTTTCCTTTATTCACGATAAAATATTTTTATTGACATTATATGGCAAATTGTATACAAACCCCCGCATAAAAACTGGTTTTATTCCTGGCAGGAGTATGGATGAGCGATTACAACATCGGGGCAAAGATCAAAAAGCTCCGGCTTGCAAAAAAGCTGACTCTTCAGGCTGTGGCCAAGGAAACCGGTTTCTCGCCGGCACTGATCTCCCAGATAGAAAACAATAACGTTTCTCCGCCCATAGCTACGCTTTCCAAGATTGCCAAGTTCTTTGACGTCAAGATCGGTCTCTTCTTCGCAGACGATGAGGAGGAGTGCCGCTACGAGATCGTTCGCGCCCATGAACGCAAGGCCATCCCGCGGGTCATCTCCCGTGCCGGGACCAGTCAGGGCTACTCGTACGAATCTCTCTCGTTCCACAAGCAGAACAAGAAGATGGAACCGTTTCTCCTCACCATTACCGAGAAGGCCCTTGAGGAGAATACCTACAGCCATGATGGTGAAGAATTCCTCTTTGTCATGAAGGGGACCGCCGACCTGTTGCTGGATGACCGGCGCGTCTCCCTGAACGAAGGGGACTGCGTCTATTTCGATTCTGCCCTCAAACACCGCCTGCTGTCGAAAGATGGCGAAGAAGTTAAAGTCCTGGCGGTAGTTACCAGATAATCACGGAAACAGTCTGCATTATCCCGATATTTGTTACTGTTGAACAACAGTTTCTGCTGAATCAATCTTACTATGCGGAAGGATGGCACAGATGTCTGACACAGCACTTAAACCAGTATTGAAGAACCCGTTCGACCCGCCCGAGAAGGTGGAGTTTACCATCCCGGGTGAAATTTCCCGTACGACCGGTGGCTATGAGGAGGCGATGAAAGAGGGCTACGAGCTCATCCAGCGCCCGATTAAGTCGGTCAAGATCGAGCAGATCGAGAAGCAGCACTTTAAAAAGCGTATGACGGTCTGGGAACGCCTGCGGGTGCTGTCCGACAAGTCGCCGAATGTCCTGTATCAGAACTGGGGAAAAAATCTGGATGGTGCTTCACTGGTAACCGCCATTCTCAATATCGGCGGCCGTGACGTTGCCGTGTACGGCCACGACTTCACCGTACGCGCCGGTTCCATCGATGCCACTAACGGCAGCAAGCTGGCCCGGTTATTCAACATGGCCGGCGAGAAGGGGATTCCCCTGATCGGCATGAACGACTCGGCCGGCGCCTTCGTCCCCGCCGGGGTCGGCGGTCTGGACGGCTATGCCGAGGCCTTCACCGCCCTGCGCAAGATCAGCGGTGTAGTTCCCTCCATCATGTGCATGTTCGGTTTCAACGCCGGAGGCGGATCATACCTCCCCCGCCAGGGGAGCTTCGTCATTCAGCCCAACGACACCTTCTTCGGTCTGACCGGACCGGGCGTCGTCAAGTCGGTCCTGGGTGAGGATGTTACCCCGGAAGAGCTGGGTGGACCGAAGGTTCACGGCAAATCGGGCGTTGCCGATCTGACGGTGACCGATGAGGTTGCAGCCCTGCGCACCGCGGTGCGTCTGCTTTCCTACATCCCGGACAACAACAGTGTTCCGGCGCCGTTCCAGGAAACCAGCGATCCACTGGACCGCAAGACCTGGGAGATCAACACCCTGCTCAAAAAGGCCTTCAACTCGCCGACCGGCTTTAACACCCCGTTCGACGTTTCCATCATCATTCAGCAGATCTGCGACCACGGTGATTACTTCGAACTGCAGCCGGAGCGCGCCAAGGAGGCGGTTACCGCTTTCGGCCGCCTGGGCGGTCAAGTGGTCGGCTTCGTTGCCAACAACTCGGCCGTTTCCTCCGGTCAGATCGACTGCGACTCGGCGGTCAAGATCGCCCGTTTCGTCCGCTTCTGCAATATCTACAATATCCCGATCATCTTCATGGAAGATACCACCGGCTTCCTGCCGGGTCGTGAGCAGGAGGCCCGCGGCATCGTTCAGGCCGGCCGTTCCATGCTCGACTCTATCGTCGATGTCCGTACGCCGCGCATCCTGCTGATCCTGCGCAACGCCTACGGCGGGGCCTATGCCTCCTACAACAACTACCCCACCGGCGCCGACCTGGTGCTGGCGCTTCCCACGACCCGTCTGGCGGTTATGGGGCCGGCCGGCAAGGAATTCGTCTACAAGGACGAAGTGCGCAAGATGCGCGCAGCCGCTGCCGACATGGTCAAAACCGGTGCCGATGCACGGGTCAAGGCCGGTATGGAGGCGGGGGCCGCCAAGAAGGATGCCGAGAAAGAGGCCGGTGACTGGCTCAAGCTGCAGGAAGCCGCCCTTAATCAGCGCTATGAGAAAGAGCTGATGAACCCGAAGGAAGGTCTGGCCCTGGGGTCGATCTCCTCTATCGTCATGCCGACTGACCTGCGTCAGGTGCTGGGAGAGAACATCTCCTTCCTGATGCGGCACTACAAGCCGGGCCCGATGATGGCGCCGCAGCGCGAATTCCACTAAAGAGATTTGAATAACACTGAGCAACGAAGCAACGGAGAACAATTCATAAGGTATAAAATACTTTTCCGGTTTCCTGCTGTTGAATTCAGATTTTCTCAGTTGCTCAGTTGCTCCGTGTTATCGAAAAGATTCTTTCATTCTTTGAATTGGAGATAGAGACCAATGAACGACCTCTACACAAGCAACCCCCTGATTCACCGTGACCGCCGTCTCGGAAAGTCTGATTCCGAGTGGGTGCGCTCATTCGCCAGCGAGGACCTGAAACCTCTGATCGTCTGCCGCGGCCCGATCCGCAAGGAGGCCATGGACGTCTTCGAAGAGATGGGGATGACCCACTTCGGTATCCTGCTCTCCGAAAAGGACTCCATTGTTTATGCTAACGCCCTGGCTCCCGAACTGCGTCAGCTGACCGATTCAAACCGCGTCCATCGGGTGCCCGATTACACCGGCGCCAGCAAGGAAGAGCGGGTCGAGCGTATCGGCCAGATCATCCAGATCGCCAAGGACAACAATTACGACTCCATCTTCGCCGGTTACGGCTTCATGGCCGAGGACGAGGAATTCGTTGCAGCCATCGAGAGTGCCGGGCTCCAGTTCATCGGCCCCAACTCCCGTACCCAGGCTGATGCCGGCAAGAAGGACGAGGCCAAGCGCACCGCCCTCTCAGTCGGCGTCAGCGTCACCCCCGGTATCAACAACGTCACCGCCCGTACCCTGGTCAAGAAGCATGGTACCCGCGACAAACTGCTGGCGCTGGTAAAGACCCATAAACTTGACGTCGATGCCAAGGTTCTGGCCGACAAGAAACTCTCCCTGGAAGACCTGGCGGACGAGATCCTCTACGCCTCCTACGAGAAGGGGCTTGACCTCTACTCCATCGAGGAACTCTCTGCCCAGGTCCAGGTGGAAGTGGAGAATATGTTCAAGGAGTATCCCGGCAGCCGTATCCGTCTCAAGGCCATCGGCGGGGGCGGCGGTAAAGGCCAGCGTATCCTCGGTGCCTCGCTCCTGAGTGTAAAATCACCGTCAGCCAAGCAGATCAAAGAGGCAGCCGCAGAAACCCCAACCCTGGTTCGGGAGGTGCTGAATGAAGTCAAGGCCAACGGCGTCGGCGACAACAAGAATGTCCTGGTCGAGCTGAACATCGAGCAGACCCGCCACAACGAGATCCAGTTGCTGGGGAACGGTGAGTGGTGCGTCTCCCTCGGCGGCCGTGACTGCTCCCTGCAGATGCATGAACAGAAGCTGCTGGAGATCTCGGTTACCCAGGAAAGCCTGGCCCTGGCCATCGAAAATGCCAAAAAGGCCGGCCGCAAGGCTGAAGTCAAGGCGCTGGAGAGTGATCTCAAGGTCCTCAAGCGTATGGAAGAAGACTCCACCAAGTTCGGTACCGCCGTCGGCCTCGACTCCGCCTCGACCTTCGAGTGCATTGTAGACCGCGACCGCTACTACTTCATGGAGGTCAACACCCGTATCCAGGTTGAGCACCGCGTCTCGGAACTCTGCTATGCCCTGAAGTTCACCAACCCCAAGGACAAGAAGGATTTCTTTATCGTCGAGTCGCTGGTCGAGGCCATGGCACTGCTGGCCCGCCACAAGAAGCGTCTCCCGAAACCGGAGCGTATCCCCCGTTTCGGCGCAGCCGCCGAGGCACGTCTCAACGCAACCGATTGCTCGCTCTCTCCCCATGCCGGCGGCATGATCCGTTACTGGTCCACGCCGATCGAAGGGGAGATCCGCGACGATCAGGGCATCAGCATGGTCAATCCGGATACCGGCATGTTCATGCGTTACAAGGTTGCCGGTGCCTATGACTCCAACATCGCCCTGCTGCTGACCAAGGGTGAGGATCGTCTGGCCAGCTACCTGCACCTGTCGAAGGTGCTGGGCAAGACGACCCTGCGCGGCTCCGACCTGGCAACCAACCTGGAGTTCCACTACGGTCTGGTCAACTGGTTCATCGGTCAGAACGTCATGGCCAAGCCGACCACCCGCTTTGTCGTTCCTTACCTGACCCTGATCGGTCAGCTCAAGGAGGAGTCACAGAAGCTGGATACGGTCTTTGCCTTCATCCAGATGAAAAAGGCCTATGCCAAGCGGATGGCCGAGCAGTTCCCCGATGATCCGAAGGTCGGCAAGGAGATGTCCGCCATCCTGGACCGCAAGGGGACCCTCGTTACCCGTCCGATGGACAAACTGCTGGAAGATCCGCACCTCCTGTCCGGCTGGCTCTCCCTCAACCGCAAGAGCTTCTCCATCGAAAAGGGGAAGGTCGTATGGCACGGCAATCCGTTCGTGATCCTAGCTGATACCTACGACTACCTGAACATGACGTGGGATCCGTCGGCACCGGCGGCCGAGGTGATCTGGGAGCATGACAACGAGGTGCTTCAGAAAGGGCTGCGTTTCTACCGCACCCTGTCGGAGCGTTTCAAGCTTGATATGCTCGCCTTTGACAAACTCTCTGTTATACTTGCCAAAGACAAGCCGCAGGGCGGTTTCTCGGCAGAGGAATGGTCGCAGATCCGTTCCGCCCATGCCGGTTTCGAGGCCGGTCTGGAACTGCTCGGCATGCTGTTCCTGGTGGCAGGGAATGTCAAATTCTGGGATTTCAAGATCGAGGAAGATCTGGAAGTCACTATTCCGGCGCATCTGAATGACACCGATCTGCAGGTCCAGATGAAGAAGATCCTGGTTCCGCCGCCGGCAACCAAGGCAGATGAGATCGTTGCCATCTGTGGTGGTATGTATTATGGTCAGGAAGCTCCGGGCCTGCCTGCCTTCGTCAGCGAAGGGATGCACTTTGAGAAGGGCCAGGCGCTCTACATCATCGAAGTTATGAAGATGTTCAACACCGTCCGTGCTACCTTCTCCGGCACCATCGACAAGATCATCATGCAGGGGGCCGACGGTTCCATCGTTCAGAAGGGGCAGCCGCTGTTCAAGGTTACCCCGGACGAGAAATTCGTCGAGGTCAATCCGGATGAGATCAAGCAGCAGAAGCGCGAGAAGACCCTCGCTTATCTGAAGTCCGTTATTTAAAGAATTACTGGTACGAAAGAAATACTACCGGGAGGGCATTGTGAGAAAAGGAAAATTTATTGTTCTGGAAGGTATCAGCGGATCCGGTCAGCAGGTAAAGGCCGGCATCGTTGGCCTGCATAAAGCATTGGTAGAGCTGAAACATGATGTGGTTGAATGCGCTAATCCTGATTCCGGTCGCTCGAAGGAACTGGGGTTGGAAGGTATCCTCAACTGGCCCTTCGGCAAAAACGCCCGCGCCGATTTCCTCTTCGAGAGTGCGGTGCGTGCCGGTGTATTCAAGAACCTCGTCGAGCCGGCCCTGGAGCAGGATAAGATCGTCCTCTGCAAACAGGCCAGTATCTCCTCCCTGGCAAATGCCTGGGTGAGCGGCTACACCAAACATTTCGATGTCATTCGGCATATCGACAAGTTGTCGCGTGGTTTTCTCTTTGAAGATGAGATCTATCCGGACATGACCATCTTCTTCGACGTACCCCCTGAAGAGGCCTTCGAGCGTATCGAGGATGTGCTGCAGATCCACCATGAAGGCGGCATTGATTTTTACCGTCAGATGCGTGACTTCTACCTGGCAGAACTGCCCCGCTGGCACGGTGTTGTCGTGAATGCATCGTCAACCCGCCCCCAGGAAGATATCGATGCCGAGGTGCTGGCGCTGGTAAAGGGAATCCTCTGATCAGTCCAGAAGGTGCACGCTCTTTAGCTTCAACATTCTCGTAAGACCTTAAGCCCCTCCGCCCTTTCGGGCGGAGGGGATTTTTACAGTTACCATTCTGAAATTAACATAGGCCAGGAGGCATGATCATGGGTATTTCCGACAAGAAGCAGCAGTGGGCAGATGTTGTGGCAAAAGGTCTGGCAAAAAGGCCGGAGCGCAAGGCTGAATTCAAGACGACTTCGAACATCGAAATGGAGCGCTGCTTCGCACCGGAATTCGAATACCCCGGATACGAGGAGCAACTCGGTTTCCCCGGCCAATATCCCTATACCCGCGGTGTGCAGCCGACCATGTATCGCGGCCAGTTCTGGACCATGCGCCAGTACGCCGGTTTCGGCACCGCCAAGGAATCCAACGAGCGTTACAAATACCTGCTGTCCGCCGGGCAGACCGGTCTGTCCGTGGCCTTTGACCTGCCGACCCAGATGGGCTACGACTCCGACGCCGGCATGAGTATGGGCGAGGTGGGCAAGGTCGGCGTCGCCATCGACTCTCTGGCCGATATGGAGATCCTCTTCGACGGGATCCCGCTGGACAAGGTCTCCACCTCCATGACCATCAACTCCACCGCAGCCATCCTGCTCTGCATGTACATCGCCGTGGCGGAGAAGCAGGGAGTCTCAGCCGCCCAGATCTCCGGCACGATCCAGAATGACATCCTCAAGGAGTACATGGCCCGCGGCACCTACATCTACCCGCCGAAGGAGTCCATGCGGATCATCACCGACATCTTTGCCTACTGCAAAGACAATGTGCCCAAGTGGAACACCATCTCCATCTCCGGCTACCATATCCGCGAAGCGGGCTCCTCAGCCGTGCAGGAAGTGGCCTTCACCCTGGCCGACGGCATCGCCTACGTTGACGCCGCCATCAAGGCCGGTCTGGCGGTTGATGACTTCGCACCGCGTCTGGCTTTCTTCTTCAACGCCCACAACAACCTGTTCGAAGAGGTAGCCAAGTTCCGTGCCGCCCGCCGCCTCTGGGCCAAGATCATGAAAGACCGCTTCGGCGCCAAGGACCCCAAGTCCCAGATGCTCCGCTTCCATACCCAGACGGCAGGGTGCACCCTGACCGCCCAGCAGCCGGATAACAACATCATGCGGGTCACTATTCAGGCCCTCGCAGCCGTTCTGGGCGGCACCCAGTCGCTGCACACCAACTCCCGCGATGAGGCGTTGGCCCTGCCGACGGAGGATTCGGTCCGCATCGCCCTGCGTACCCAGCAGGTTATTGCCTATGAATCGGGCGCCGCAGACTCCATCGACCCGCTGGCCGGTTCGTTCCTGGTTGAGTCGTTGACCGATCAGATCGAGAAGGCGGCTCAGGAGTACATCGACAAGATCGACTCCCTCGGCGGTGCTGTCGAGGCGATCTCCCGCGGTTTCCAGCAAAAGGAGATCCAGGATTCGGCCTATGCCTACCAGAAAGACATTGAAAAGGAAGAACTGATTATCGTCGGCGTCAACAAGTTCACCGTCAGTGGTGAAACCCCGCCGGAACTGCTCAAGGTAAAGGAAGAGGTGGAGATTGCCCAGAAGGCTTCACTTGCCGCCATGAAGTCCGGTCGTGACGAAGCGGCAGTCAAGGCTGCTCTGGCACAGTTGGAGGTGGTTGCCAAAGGAACCGACAACGTGATGCCGCACATCCTGGCTGCGGTCAAGACCTACGCCACTCTCGGCGAAATCGCCGATGTCTTCCGCGGGGTATTCGGGAAGCATACAGAGACGGTGGTTCTGTAAAGACACGGGAATAACACGGAGCAACGGTGCAACGGAGATGAAGCTTTTTGATTCTGAGTTGACAGACCAGATCATTGGCAGCGCGATCACAGTGCACAGCACCTTGGGACCCGGTCTTCTGGAGTCCGTGTATGAAACGTGCCTGGAGTATGAATTGAGTTCTGTAGGCTTGAAGGTGGAGAGGCAAAAAAGTCTGCCGGTCAGCTACAAAAGTATCAAGCTGGATGATGGCTTACGTATGGATATGGTTGTAAACAGCCAGGTCATCATTGAACTAAAATGTGTTGAAAGCCTGTTACCTGTTCACGAAGCGCAGCTTTACACTTACCTGAAACTTTCCGGAATTCGAACAGGGTTGTTAATCAATTTCTATACGAAGCTTCTGAAAGACGGTATAAAGCGAATTGTTTGTTGATTTTCTCCGTTGCTCTGTTGCTCCGTGTTATCAAAGAAAGGTTTTAAATGCTCACAAAAATCAACCATATAGGTGTCGCCGTCAAATCACTCGACGAGACCCTCCCGTTCTATCGCGATGTTCTCGGCATGCCCTTTGCCGGTATTGAAGAGGTCGCCGAGCAGAAGGTGCGGGTGGCTATGCTGGGGATCGGTGAATCCAAGATCGAACTGCTGGAGCCGACCTCCGAGGACAGCCCGGTGGCAAAATTTCTGGAGAAGAACGGCCCGGGCATCCACCATGTGGCCTACGAGGTGGCGGACATCGACGCCGCCATCGCCCGGATGAAGGATCAGGGGGCGCGAATGATCGACGAAACAGCCCGCAACGGCGCCCATGGGACCCGCATCGCCTTTGTGCATCCCAAGAGCAGCAACGGGGTTCTGACCGAATTATGCCAGTGCGGGCACCATTGATTATTGGTAATGTTAACAGTTACAAGACGTTACATTCGCAATACGATTTTTTTTCTTGACAATCGTTTGATTTATCGTTTATATCAAACAACATTTTAAAACAGAGCTGAAACAAACGACCCTCTTCTAGTAGCTAACCGATTGAAATTTAAGGCATTCATTTGTTGGGTGCCACTAACCGGGAGCGAAGCCACTGTGAAACGTTTCAGGAAAAAAACATAGGCTATATCTCTACATACCTTTGGGTTGTCCTGTTGTTTCGGATGACCCAGGGGTATTTGTGTTTTGGGGATGCGAGGCTGCAATGGCATTCCGAGGTTTTTGAGTCAAATTTAAGGGAAAGGTGGTGAAGGGAGCATCAACAGAACCGTAGATTACTGATTCAGATGTCCGCAGCAGTATCAAGCATTTAATAAAAAATGAAGGAGGCACACATGAGTATCAAAAAAACCGTAGCAATCGCAGCAGCAGCAGGGGCCTTGGCCGCTATCTCCGTACCGGCAATGGCTTTTGAAAACGAGTTCCACGGCACCTACAGCTTCAACACGACCTTCTCCAACTTCCAGAACGGCACTTCAGGTGATGTGGCAGTTGCCGGTAAGCCGGAAAAGCAGAGAATGAATAACTTTTTTGAGCAGCGCGCCCGCCTGCAGTACATCGCCAAGGCCAGCGACGATCTCAAACTGGTTACCCATTTCGAGTTCGACAACCGTTTCGGCGCAGGCCGTGCGGCTGGTAACGGCGATCTGGATACCGACTTCACCAACTTCGAGCTGAAGCATATGTACCTTGATTTTAACCTTGGCAAGAGCTTCAATACCAAGGTTGGTATGATGCCCTACAAAGACACCATCAAGGGTCTGTTGATCGACGCCGATGTGCCGGTGATCCTGACCACCACCAAGATGGGTGCCTATACTCTCGGCGTGGGCTTCGCCCGTTTTGACGACGATACGACTCCGTCCGTTGCCAACACCGGTACGGATGCCGGCCGTCTTGGGGATGCCAACATAGACATGTTCATTCTGGACAACACGTTTGCCTTCTCCAAAGATACCAAGGCAGCCTTGTCCTATTATTTCATCGCTGATGGCGCCGCTGGTGAAACCGGTTACGCTAATGCCAGCACCCCGAACGGCTCCAATATCCTGGGCCTCAACACCGCTGACCAGGATATCCTGCTCCATACATTCGCACTGAGCGGCGAGACCAAGGTCGGTCCGGTAGGTCTGAGTGGCTTTGCAGCAATGCAGGCTGGCCATCGTAAACACACAGGCCCCAGCAACTCCAGTACACAGCTTCACGGTTGGGCTGCCAACGTTGCTGCAAAGGCCGCGGTTGGACCGGGTACTGCCAAGGCAGGCCTCCTCTTCACTTCTGGCAATAACAGCACAGACTCTGCTCACTACAAGGGCTGGGTCACCTCCTCGGTCAACACCTACAACGAGGGCGGTATGCAGATCCTGGCACGTAACACTGCACAGTCACCCACCAGCACTGATCGTTACATCCGTCGCAATGTCACCAACCTCGCCCTGCTGACCATGGGTTATGATGCAAACCTGACCGAGAAAACCTTCCTGAATGCCAATGTCGGCTTCGGTTGGACTCCGGCCTCCGGCGAAGTGGCCAAAAATGCTTCTGACTTCATGGGCACCGAGATCAACCTGGAAGGCGGCTACAAGGTCAACCCGAACCTGACCCTTAAGGCCACGGGTGCATACATGATCCTTGGCGGTCTGTATGACAAAGCTGACGTGACCGGCACCAAGGATCCGGAGAACCCCTACTCCCTCCGCCTGCATGCTCAGTTCAAATTCTAATCTGAAATTTCATGGTTAGTCCGAAAGGGCGGGAGAAATCCCGCCCTTTTTTTATGGTGTTAGCAGGATGAAAAAATTGAAAAAGGCACAGTGAGCTACGGAAAAAACAGAGAACAGCCCTTCTGGAAATTTTGACAGACAAAATTGCCTGTTTACTGACGGTGTATTAGTATTTTTCACTAGGTAGGTTTCTACGTTGCTCTGTTGCACCGTGTTATTCAGTCATATGTCGTAGGATTGCTTTGACTTTATCCGGTACTTTTGCGATAATCCGCCGGCTCATCCCACGAACTGGAGGCACCATGAAATCGTTGCAGATCCTCTCCGTAGCCTTGCTGTTACTGCTGTGCGCCCAGGCTGCCCAGGCTGCCCAGATCCGTGTGTATGTGGCCGATATGAATGCCATCGGCGTGCAGAACCGGGATGAAATGAAGGCGACACTTCAGATGTTGCTGGCCTCCCGCCTAAACAGTGACAAGATATCCTCAGTTGCGAGTGCCGCCGAAGCTGATGCCGTTGTTACCGGCACCTATGTGGTGATCGGCAAGATCTTCAGCATGGACGCCCTTGCTAAAACTGCTGGCGGCAAGACCCTGGGCAGGGCCTTTGTCCAAGGTGATAATCAGGATGAACTGATTCCTGCCGTGGGTAAACTGGCAGAAAAATTAGCTGCTGAAATGGAAAAACTCTCTTCTAGCGGAAAGATGCCGTCAACTGCGACCGTACCGACTGTGTCGGCCGCCCCTGCCACGGCGAAGAGTGATTTTATCAAAAACGAAGGTCAGGTGCGGCCTATTCAGGCAAGCGAGTTTATCAAGCCGAGTGACTATGAGCGAAGCAGTTCCGGTGGCTGGCTGAGCAAGCGGCTGGACGGAGCCGCCAATCTTTTGGCCGTCGGCAGGATTACGCCGGACGGCAACCGTGAGATATTCCTGGCTGAGCAGCGTCGACTCTCCTACTACCGACAGGGTGCCGAGATGACGCTGGTAGCCGAGACCGAGCTCCGGGCTTCTGAAAAGATCGTGTCAGTAGACACGCTCGAGACTGCGGACGGTGGACTTGACATCTACGTTTCAGTGGTACGTGGCAACGAACTGGCATCTCAGGTATGGCAGTTGAAAGGGGACCGGCTGACCCAGGTAGCTGAGCGGCTTCCTTACTTCTTTCGCAGCTTCAGTCTGGCGGGAGGAACAAAGAGACTGTATGCCCAATCCATGGGGACTGAAGCCGATTTTTATGGGCCGGTGTATGAAGCAAGCCGGAGCGGCTCGGCGATTTCTCTCAAAAACCCGATCACCATGCCACGGTTCGGGGAGATTTACAGCTTTAACCAGATCAGAGATAAAGTCGGTAATCTGCTGACGGTAGTAATCAATCCGGATAATTACCTGATCGTCTACGATCGTGACCTGAATGAAATCTGGCGAAGTAACGACAAATTTGGAGGGTCGGAATTATTCTTTCAAAAGGATGATGCGAATCCATTGGTGACCAATGATAAATTTCGTTCAATTTACTTGAACCAGAAGATACAGGTGACTTCCAAGGGTGAAGTGCTTGTCGGCAAGAACGACGGCTTCTGGGTCTTGGGGGATGCCCGTTCGTTCAAGAAGGGTGCTGTCTATAACATGGTCTGGAACGGATCCAGTCTGGAGGAGAAGTGGCATACCCGCGACACTCAGAACTACATGCCCGATTACTATTTTGATGAGACCCGCAACGAGTTGATGCAACTCCAGGTTGTGCAGCGCCCCGGTATGATGGGGGGCCGCGGCGCTTCCTCGTTGACGATCAAGAAGGTAGAATGACCTCTGTATCCCATGACATATCTCTCCCCCGCGGGGTCAGTGATTTCCTGCCGGAAACCGCTGCGAAGATTGGCTACCTGGAGGGTAAGATCCGCCGGGTGTTCGAACTGTGGGGGTTTCGGCGGGTAATCACTCCCAAGCTCGAATATGAAGATGTGCTTGCCCTCGGCATGGGAGACGGTCTCAAGGGGCGGACCTACCGTTTTGACGACCGTCAGAGCGGCCGTTTGCTCGCATTTCCCCCCGATATTACCCCGCAGATTGCCCGCATCGTCGCCACCCGCTTCAGCGGCTGGCCCATGCCGCACCGCATCAGCTACAGTGGCCGGGTGTTGCGTCAGACAGAGGTCCAGGCCGGACGGAGCAGGGAGCTCTTCCAGTCGGGGGTGGAGCTGATCGGACTCGATTCACCCGAGGCGGACGCCGAGATGATCGCCATGGCGATCGAGGCGTTGCAGGGCCTGGGGTTTGATAATTTCAAGATCGATCTTGGCCAGGTGGAGTTCTGCCGCGGGATCATGGCCGCATCCGGACTGACCGGAGCACCCCTCCAGGAACTTCAGGTCGCGGTGGCCCGCAAGGATTCGTCTGCGGTGGCCCGCCTTCTGGAGCAGCATGCGGTATCCGATGAGTCACGGGAGGAAATCCTGGCGCTGCCGAGGTTGTTTGGCGGCCGGGAGATCCTGGAGACAGCCCGCCGGGTGACCCGCAACAGCTGCTCGCTGGCAGCGCTGGACAACCTGCAGCAGGTGCTGGAGATACTCGATATCCACGGTGTCACCCATCTGTTAACCATTGATCTGGGTGAGCCCCGGGGTTTGGATTACCACACCGGCATTACCTTCGAGGGTTTTGTCGATGGCCTGGGCGAGCCGGTCTGCGCCGGCGGGCGCTACGATAATCTGACGGCACGGTACGGTTTTCCGGCTCCGGCCACCGGGTTTACCTTCAATGTGCTGAATCTGTTGCAGGCACTGCAGCGCCGTCCGGAAGTGGAGGCGAGTACGGCCCGTGATTTCCTCCTCTTCAACTGCCGCGATGACCGGCGCGAGGTGCTGGAGATTGCCAGAATTCTCAGATCCCGTGGTTACACAACCGCCCGGGATATTATCCGTCGTGAATATGATCAGTCACTGGACTATGCCCGTCGTATGAATATCCGCTGCATGCTGGTTATCGGCGATGGAGCGACCGCTGCGGGCTACTGTGCCGTACGGGTCAGGGACGGACGCAGGATCCCGCTGGAGCGGGAACAGCTGCACCAGGATGGACTGATGAAATTAATTGATGAAAGCCAGGGAGACGCGTAGCTATGGCAAACGTAGTGGTAGTTGGTGCCCAGTGGGGTGATGAAGGCAAGGGGAAGGTCGTTGATATCTATACCGAGCATGCGGATGACATCGTCCGCTACCAGGGTGGTAACAACGCCGGACACACCCTTGTGGTCGGCAACGAGAAGGTCGTCCTGCACCTGATCCCGTCAGGGGTCCTGCATGAAGGGAAGCGTTGCATTATCGGCAATGGCGTGGTGCTCGATCCGGAAGTGTTCATCAAGGAGATCACCAAACTGAAGGAGTCGGGACGTCTCAAGGACGATTCCTGTCTGCTACTTTCGGAATCACTCCATATCATCATGCCGTACCACAAGCGGATCGACATCGCCCGCGAGGCCAAGAGCGGCGACAAGAAGATCGGCACCACCGGCCGGGGCATCGGCCCCTGTTACGAGGACAAGATCGGCCGCCGTGGTATCCGCCTTATGGACCTGCTGGATGAGGCGGTCTTTGCCCGTAAGCTGAAGGAATTCCTGGTCGAGAAGAACTTCCTGCTGGAAAAATATCTGGGTGAAGCCCCCTGTGATTTCGAGGCCATCTTCAGCGAATACAAGGGATACGCTGATATCCTGCGCACCTATGTTGCCGACACCGCCCTGGTGCTCGACAAGGATCTCAAGGCAGGCAAGAAGCTCCTCTTCGAAGGGGCTCAGGGAACGCTTCTGGATGTGGATCACGGCACCTACCCGTATGTCACCTCTTCATCTACCTGTGCCGGCGGCGCTGCCACCGGTTCCGGCGTCAGCCCGCGCCAGATCCACGAGATCATCGGCATCTCCAAGGCTTATGTGACCCGTGTCGGCAGCGGCCCGTTCCCGACGGAACTGCTGGATGCCACCGGTGAGGAACTGCGCCGGATCGGCGGCGAATTCGGTGCCACCACCGGTCGCCCCCGTCGTTGTGGCTGGTTCGATGCCATGGTCATCCGCTATGCCGTCCGGGTCAACGGCCTGACCGGCATCGCCCTGACCAAGCTGGATGTCCTCTCCGAGTTCGATACCATCAAGGTCTGCACCGGTTACACCTATAACGGCACGGCGCAGGAAAGCCTCCCGGCCGCCCTGGAGATCTTCGAAAACTGTCAGCCGGTCTACGAGGAGCTGCCGGGCTGGAAGTGCGATATTACCGGTGCCCGGAGTTTCGAGGAACTGCCGGAACTGGCCCGCTCCTATGTGCGCCGCCTGGAAGAACTGGCCGGCTGCCCCATCGTCATGGTTTCCGTCGGCCCGCGTCGCGACCAGACCATCACGCTGAAGAATCCGTTCGCGTAACGGTACATTCGACAAAGTGAAGCAAAAAGGGGCGTCTCTATTCGAGGCGCCCCTTTTGTTTAACAGCGGTAGTGAATAACACGGAGCAACGGGGCAACGGGGAAAACCTGAAATGTATTCAAAAGCAAATCCTGGTTCAGAAGAGCGCCTTGGGGTGAGTTGACTTTTGTGGTCCAGTCCTTTGTTGTAAGGTGTTGCTTTCTCAGTTGCTCCGTTGCTCTGTGTTATATTTTACGGAAACAGCGCCAGCCCCTCCAGCCCCATGGTCTCCGGGAAGCCGCAGACGATGTTCATGTTCTGCACCGCCTGCCCCGAGGCCCCCTTCACCAGGTTGTCGATGGCAGAAATCACAATGATCCGCCCGGTGCGTTTGTCCACCAGCGGGGCGATATCGCAGAAATTGGAGCCGCGCACGAAGGCGGTGCTCGGCAGACTCCCCTGGGGCAGCACCCGCACAAACGGCTCACCGCGATAATATTCCTCATACAGCTTGACCAGCTTTTCGGTGATGATCGCCTTGCGCGGGGCGGTATAGACCGTGGAGAGGATACCCCGGTCCATGGGTACCAGGTGAGGGGTGAAGGTCATGACGATCTGCTCGCCGGCCAGCAGCGATAGCTCCTGCTCGATCTCGGGGGTGTGACGATGGACCCCGCCGACACCATAGGCCTTGTATCCTTCGTTGACCTCGCAGTAGAGGCTGTCAACCTTGGCGGCCCGACCGGCACCAGTTACCCCCGAAGCGGAGTCGGCGATAATCTCGCCGGTCTTGATCAATCCCTTCTTGAGCAGCGGTGCCAGGGCAAGGATGATACTGGTCGGGTAGCAGCCGGGATTCGCCACCAGCTTCGCCCCCTTGATCCTTGCCCGCCGGACCTCCGGCAGACCGTAGACCGCCTTCTTCAGATTGGCCGGGTTGAGGTGCGGCTCATACCAGGCACCGTAGACCTGCGGGTCGCTCAGACGGTAGTCGGCAGAGAGGTCGATGACCCTCTTGCCCAGCTTCAGGAAGGTGGGGACGACCTCCATGGCCGCCTTGTGCGGCAGGGCGGTAAAGATCAGGTCGGCCTTATCTGCCACCCGTACCGGTTCCAGGTTTTCCAGAACAAGGTCGCACCGGCCGCGCAGGGTGGGAAAGATGTCGGAGATCCGTTTGCCGGCACTCTGCTCCGAGGTAAGGCAGGTTACGGCGACTTCGGGGTGACGGTACAGGATTCGAATCAGTTCAAGCCCGGTGTAACCGCTGGCACCGACTATGGCAACATTCAACATGGTATTTCCTCCGATTGGTAAAGCTGGGATAAAGTCTAGTGCACCCCTCCGGGACTGTCAATCAGTTTGGTATCCTTGACCTTCGGCAGAAGTTGAGGTTTACTGGGACACACCATGAGCAAGTTACCCGGTACTATCCAGCTCGTCTCGCCCCAGGGGCATGAACTGCATACCCTGCGCGGCATCAATGCCCTTGATGTTGTCGAAAAGGAACGTATCTATGCGGGCCTCGTTCCACAGCGGCTGTACGAACTGCTCGGGATTTCTCACGAGACACTCTGCGGCGGGGACGGTGTGCGTCGGGTGACGATTATTGCGCCGGAGAGGATGGGGCTGGCCCGCATCGAGGTTCGTATGCGCCCCGATGACCACGATACCGTCTTCTTTCTGGATATCGCCGATACCCCCTACCGTCAGATGGAGCTTTCCTTCTGCATCATCAATGACCCGGCGGCTCAACGGTTCGCCATCGACGTGGACGAGCTGGGGAGGGACAACTGTTTCTGCACCCTTGGCCGCAACATCCCTGAGGAGATCAGGGCCATGGAGGCCGGTCTCTACCCTAACCAAAGGTCGCGAGGCCTGCGCATGTTCCGCGAATTCTTTGCAGGATTCGAACGTTTCGTGGATTCCCTGGGGATCGACATGATCGTGGCGGAACCGTTGACCTACGATAATGCGGTGCGTTACGAAGGGTATGGTTTCGACTATCTCAGCGGCAGGCAGCTTATGGAACGGATCGATCGCGGTTTTGCACCCGGAGGTGAACTGACTCTGCGGCTTGATGGTTCCACGCCGTTTCGCCGTTCCGGTATGGAGCTGAGTGTGCATGGCCGAAGCTGGGCGATCCACGACGGGCTCATGGACGAACCGTGGGAGGATGTCCAGATCTACAAGATGATCGGTGAGGACGCCGGTGTGAAGACATTTACCGAACGAAGATAATTTGATATGGTGCCATAATTTTTATGACTATTCGAAGGAGGTAGTGGATGTCACGACAGCTTGACATGACGATCGGGAAGTTGCTTGACGAGATGGCGGAACGCTATCCTGACAACGACGCGTTGGTCTACCCGGAACGGGGGTTACGCTACAGCTACCGCCAGTTTAATGATGTCTGCCGGCAGGTCGCCAAAGGGCTGCTCGGTATGGGCGTCAGAAAAGGAGAGAACGTCTCCATTTGGGCCTACAACGTACCGGAGTGGGTGATCCTGCAGTTCGCCACTGCCAAAATCGGCGCAATACTGGTTACGGTCAACACCAGCTACAAATCTGCCGAACTTGAGTACATCCTCCATCAGTCGGATTCAACCTCTCTCTTCATGGTAAAATCATTTAAGGATTCTGACTACGTGGCGACCCTGAGGGACGTGGTGCCGGAGCTGGCCTCTTCTGCTCCTGGGGCGCTGAATGTCCCAAAGCTTCCCTTCCTGAAGCGGGTGGTCTTCATCGGTGACGAGACTCCGGCTGGAATGATCAATTTCAACAGCATCATTGAGTCGGGACGTGGTGTGACCGATGCCGAACTGGCCGCCGTGGAGGCGGCCCTGGACCGGCATGATGTCATAAATATGCAGTACACCTCGGGGACGACCGGGTTTCCGAAGGGGGTCATGCTGACCCATTACAACATTATCAACAACGGTTTCAACATCGGCGAGTGCATGAAGCTGACGGAGAAGGACCGACTCTGTATTCCGGTCCCCTTCTTCCACTGCTTCGGCTGCGTGCTGGGGGTCATGGCCTGTGTGACCCATGGCACAACCATGGTGCCGGTGGAGATCTTTGATCCGCTCGCGGTGCTGCGAACCATCGAGGCAGAGAAATGTACCGCCGTCCACGGGGTACCGACCATGTTTATCGCCGAACTGGAGCATCCCGAATTCAGTACATTTGACCTCGCCTCACTGCGAACCGGCATAATGGCCGGCTCCAACTGTCCGATCGAGGTGATGAAGAAGGTCATCAACCAGATGCATGCCAGCGAGATCACCATCGCCTACGGCCAGACCGAATCTTCGCCGGTCATTACCCAGACCCGAACCGACGATGCCATCGAACTGCGGGTGGCCACGGTTGGGCGGGCCCTGCCGGATGTGGAGGTGAAGATCGTCGATATCGAAACCGGCGCCACGCTCCCCCCCGGCAAGCAGGGGGAACTCTGTACCCGGGGCTATCTGGTCATGAAGGGGTATTACAAGATGCCGGAGGAGACCGCCCGGGCCATTGATCAGGAAGGATGGCTGCATACCGGCGACCTGGCTATAATGGATGAGAACGGTTATTGCAAGATCACCGGCCGCATCAAGAACATGATCATCCGTGGCGGGGAGAATATCTATCCCCGTGAGATCGAGGAGTTTCTCTATACCCATCCCAAAATCTCCGACATTCAGGTGTACGGCGTCCCCGACCGGAAGTACGGTGAGCAGGTCATGGCCTCCATCATCCTCAAAAAGGGGATGGAGATGTCCGAGGAGGAGGTACGGGAATTCTGCCAGGGGAAGATCGCCAACTACAAG
>CAZSTJ010000002.1:0-13785 GCA_964609805.1 uncultured Geobacter sp.
GCAGAGGAGAGGGCAAAGATCGCGGATGAGAAGGCGAAGATTGCAGATGATAAGGCGAAGATCGCAGACGAAAAAGCGAAGAAAGCCGACGACATTTTCCGGAAATCAATGAAGAAGTAAGGTGATTTTTGACGGGAAGTAAGCTTTACCGTTTGGATTCAAAAGGGAAGCGGCAGAGTTCTGCCGCTCTGCCGCTTCCTGGCGATCCCGCCGCCCAAGACTAACTTCATATCATTTTTGTAGATCACCTGTCAGCCCAATCCGCTCCCGATGCTTCTAGTAGAGGATAGAAATGGTTCTGCGACCCTCCAGATGTACGAAATTGAATCCAATAAAAATACAACGAATATTGGGACAGCTAATGCTGTGCCTTGTCGGCATCACGCTTGCGTCAATCCTGTTGTGCGGCTGCAGCCATTTTAATGAAGGTGGGGCGGCAAGGTCTACCTTCATAGAAGCGAATGATTTTTTCAACCAGGGCAATTATTCAGCATCTCTGAATAAGTATCAGCAGATTATTGAAAAATACCCCGCCGCCGGTGACCGGGGTCTTTTCGAGATGGGAATAATTTATGCCTATCCCGGAAACGAGCAGAAGGATTACCAGAAATCTCTGGAATGTTTTCAGAAACTCATAAAAGAGTATCCAGCGAGCGGCTACAGGAAAGACAGTGAGTTGATGATATTCAACATCAACAACGTCATTCACAAAGACAAGACGATTGCCGAACAGCAGGCACAGATTGATGCACTCCGGCAAGAGGTTCAGAAGAGGGGAAATGAGATTAATGCCCTGCAAAATTTGGTTGTTACACTCGAACAAGCAATAAAGAGCAAAGAGTACGAGATCAATTCACTGAAAAAAGTTACTGTCGTCCCGAGGGGACCGGCAGACAAGATTCTGATAGAAAAGAAAGAACGACGCCTGACGTTGCTCTCAAAAGGCACGGTACTTAAGACCTACCAGATCGCCCTGGGGGGAAACCCTAACGGCCCAAAGGAAAGGCAGGGCGATAACAAGACCCCGGAGGGTATCTACAGAATCGATTCAAGAAACAAGAACAGCCGATTTCACCGATCCCTGCATATTTCCTATCCGAACGAAAAAGATAAAAAGCGGGCAAAAGAACTTGGTGTTTCTCCAGGTGGAGACATCATGATTCACGGCATTAAGAATGGATTCTCATGGGTTGGTGATTTGCATACCGAGGTTGACTGGACAAAAGGATGCATTGCAGTTACAGATGAAGAAATTGAGGAAATTGACAAGCTGGTTCCCCTAGGTACGATCGTTGAAATCATACCTTGATTATCTCGGGCTTCATATTTCAACCAGCATTAATCCCCCTGTAACATACCAGATCTTCATGCGGCCCCCTTCTCACTCCATCCCCAAGGTCTACAACGGCATCAGCACGATATTCCGTTATGATTTCTCGCGTCCGGGACGTTTTCTTGGTATAGATTCAAAACACACATCGGGACTGAGCCTCACTTATTTTTTTCAGTCCCAAAATCCTAACGAGCAGAGGCACTACCATATGTCAAAGGTAACAGAGAAATCACTTAAAGCGCGTTGCACCGAACTCAACCTCGGCCCCCTTAAAAGCACCACCTTTGGTATCCGGGCTACTCGTACCATGAAAGGGTACACCGTCGATCTCCAGTATCGTGACGCCACCCCTCCCCTGATCCTTATCACCGACTGCAGCGCTGCTGAGGCTGCAGCAGCAGTCGAAGGCGCAGCCATGGGCGCAGCAGCCGTCAAGGTGGCCGGCGTTGATAAACCTGAATTTGCCACCCGTGAGACATTCATCCGCCAGGCCGGCGAGCGGTGCCCGAAGTGTTCGACAAAGGACATCCTGACCGGGCATCTGGCGGTATTTAAAGGCTCAATCACCCAGTCGTGCACCTGCCAGCGCTGTACAACCATATGGAGCACAATCTACCGGCTGGACGATTATGAGGTTTCGATGCCAATTACACCTGGGGCAGAGATGTAGAGGGCGCACACTCCGTCCCGTCATGAATCTTTACAGACTACGCGGTTATTTCCCCTCAAATAGGACATGACATCCCAAGGCGACACCACTTATCAAAAATGAAAGGCCTGTCGGACTTAATTCCGACAGGCCCTTGCTATGCTCGGGGAGTTCACAATCAGTGGCCTCCCTCGCCGTAATACCATCACACCGTCTGTTGGTCGGCGTACAGTTTTTTCACCTTAACCAGATAGTCTTGAGTTTCCCGGGGAAGACGTCCTTTGCCCCTGTCAAGATTACCGGGGCCCCAGTTATAGGCCGCCAGCGCCTTGTCCACATTCCCGCCGTACCGGTTGAGCATGTCCTTTAGGAATCTGGTGCCCGCCATGATGTTCTGTTCAGGATCGAAGGAATCGCTGACCCCAAGGCTGGCGGCGGTAGCCGGCATCAGCTGCATCAGACCCCGAGCCCCCACCGGAGAGACCGCTGTCGGCTTGAAGTTGCTTTCCACCTGAATGACCGCCCTGATCAGCCCCTCTTCAACACCGTAGCGCTGAGAAGCCCTGCTGATAATGGTAGAAATGCCGGCGGAAGGCGATTTAGGCTGCAATGCCGGTTGCGGCGCAACAACGCCACCTTCGGCGACCGGCGGGGCGGCTTCCGTTGGAGCGTTAACCGCTGCAGGTATATCTTTTTTCTTGGGGTCAATACCATAAGCGGCCAACAGGCTGCTGATGCCGTCGGCCGCGAGGTTTACACGGGAAGATTGTGTCGGGATGGAGCTTTCGAGACTGATGGCGCTCCGCATCATTTCAAGCTGCAGTATCTCGGCGGCTTTGGACGCCTTGGAACTGCCATCACCTTTCACACCGCCCGCAGACAGCGTGGCCAGCAACTGCCCGAAGCGTCGCGGATCTTCGGCAACCCGCCCTGCGTCCTGATCGTTCCTGAGAGCCTCATTGCGGGCCGATATCTGCTGAATAGTTCCAATCGACATGGCATTTCTCAGCAGGACATGGCGAGCGGCTCATCCTGGCACAGATTCATTTTTTTGAGTTTCTCGATAAACGTCGTCCGCTTCAGGTTGAGCAACTGGGCGGCTTCCTTCTTGTTGCCACCGCTTTTCATCAGGGCGTCTGTCAACAGGCGTTTTTCAAACCCTTCGATGACATTGTTGAAATTCATGCTGCCTGCCGGGAGCGCCGGGAGCTGGAACTCGTCACGGGCAGGCTCTGCAATGATCGCTGTTGCCGGCCGGCCGACATATTTGTTCGGCAGGTCGTCAACGGTAATGATGCCGCTCCCTTTGATGATGATAAGACGCTCCATCAGGTTTTCCAGCTCACGGATATTCCCTGGCCAGTGGTACTCCATCAGTGAATTCATGGCGTCCCGGTCAACACCGGTGATCTTTTTCTTCTTCTCGTTGCAGAGGCGCTTCATAAAGCTGTCGATCAGCAGCGGGATGTCTTCCTTGCGTTCACGAAGTGGTGGGATAACCAACGGAATCACCGACAGACGATAGAAGAGGTCTTCACGGAAAACCTTCTGATCGACCAGTGCCTCCAAGTTCTGATGGGTGGCGGCAATGAACCTGGTATCGATCTTTTTCACCTGCATGCCGCCAACCGTCTCGATCTCCTTGTTCTGCAGAACCCGCAACAGCTTGACTTGCAGGCTCGGCTTCATATCACCAATTTCGTCGAGGAAGATGGAGCCCTTGTTGGCCATTTCAAACCGTCCGATCCGGTTGGCGATCGCACCGGTGAAAGCGCCCTTGACATGCCCGAACAACTCGCTCTCCAGGAGGTCTTCCGGGATGGCAGCACTGTTGACCGGCACGAAGTTCTGATTTTTTCTGTTACTCAGGTCATGAATAGCCCGGGCAAAGAGCTCCTTGCCGGTACCGGACTCACCCTGGATCAGCACGGTTGAATCGGATTCGGCTACCTTCTCCACCAGTTCCAGCAGCGAAAGCATCTTATCGCTTTCACCGACGATATTGCTCATCAGCGCCCGGTTCTTGACCTTCGGCTTCCCTTTGAATGTTCTGCTCTGCAGGGTACGGTGCTCAAGGGCACGCGTCACATGGTTTTCCATCTCCGCCAGGTCGAACGGCTTGTCCAGACAGAAAAATGCGCCGGCTTTCAGAAGATTTGCCGTCATTTCATAGTTGCTAAAGGCGCTGTAGACAATGATGACCACATCGGAGTGTTTGGCCTTAAGGCGCTTGACAAGCTCAAGCCCGTTAAGGCCCGGCATCATCAGGTCGGTAATGACGAGATCAATCTCGTTGTCCTCGATAGCGCGCAAGGCCTCAGCAACGTCTCCGGTCTGGACTACCTGGTGCCCTTTGTAGAGCAGGAATGCGTTCAGGAATTCCCGGGACCGGTCATCATCATCCACGATCATTATTCTGCCTTGTAGCATAATCCACCTCTTCGTAGTGCATCCTTGCAGAAAATTTAGGCTTCTTCGTCAATTCGCCGTGAACAACATTTTTTTCTAAAGTTTTTTCCGGTTCGGACGATTCATTCTATAGAGCAGGGTCAATGTAGTCGAATCAGAAAAAAATAAAACTGAACTCTGCAAAACAAAAGAACCACTGGCGCATCATTACCGGATAATTAGGCCATCTTACATAATTTTTGTTAATGCTTTTACCACCGGATTCAATATTCGTCTGTCGGGAAAACTTAACAGTTTAAAAATATTTCCGCATATTCTCACTGTTCATCCCTGCTCAACACCCACTCTGACTCCATCTAGTAACCTCAAAATATACACCAGTAATTTCAATGCATTACAAACTTAACTGGCGACTTTGGTTGCTACAGTAAACCATTGTCGCACAATTCCGTCTGTCAGGAAATTTGTACAAATTTAAACATTTTTTCATTTTGTAGGGATAATACTGACAGAATTTCTTCCCGATCTCGATCCTGCGCCGCACACTCAATTTTCCGGAAATCGACCACATCCTTCTCGTCAGCACCTTTCAAATCTATCAACTCCACTTCCCTCTGGCATGCACGTAGAAAAAAACTAAATATTTGGCGAATACTGCCGAAATATAGGTACAGGGGGAGTCCCCCTGGACTCCAGCTATCTGTAATTCGCCATCTTATCAGGCAACGGGAGGATTCACCATGGATGCGGCAGTAGCCCACCTTCACGAGGATAACGCGACAGATGATCGGAAGCAGTTGGTGAGCTTTGTACTGGACAAGGAAGAGTACGGCGTCGAGGTACTTAAGGTTCGTGAAATAATCCGGATGCCGAATATCACCCGAGTCCCGAATACGCCGCACTACGTTGAGGGGGTTATCAATCTGCGCGGCAAGGTCATCCCCATCATCTCCCTGCGAAAAAGATTTTCCTTGTCTCAAACAGCAAGTGATGCCAGAACCAGAATAATGGTTATGGACATGGCAAGCGAGCTAACCGGATTCATTGTCGATTCGGTCGCAGAAGTCATCCGCATTTCATCGGAGGAGATCCAGCCCCCCCCGGCGGTGGCGGCGGGAAGAGTTGATCAGGAATATCTCTCCGGGGTCATTAACCGCGAAGACCGCCTCCTGGTGCTGCTCGACCTGGAGCGCCTCTTCTCCCAGGAAGAGCAGCTGATGTATTCAGGAAAAATTGCGGTATAGCCATACGTTCACGAGGAGCAACCCATGAGCGCACTCTGCGAAGACCAGGAACTGCTGGAAGGCTTTCTGACCGAAGCCACGGAACTCCTGGAAAAAATTGACGATGACCTGGTAACCCTGGAGCAGTCCCCGGGCGACACGGATCTTCTCAATCGCATCTTTCGGTCCATCCACACGGTAAAGGGGGCAGCCAGCTTCCTTGAGTTCGAACTTCTGGTGAAGGTAACACACCGTACCGAGGATGTGCTGAACAAGCTCCGCCGTGGTGAAATGACCCTGAATCCGTCTCGGATGGACGTCATCCTTGAAGCCATCGACATGGTCAAGGTCCTGATCAACGATATCAAGGCCGATGAGTTGAAGGAGCGCCCGATTGACAGTATCATCGAGCGACTGGTCGCCATGCTGAATGACGAGGATGCCCCAGCACCGACCGTTGCAGCGACGGAAGAACCGGCCAGCACGGGCACATCTCTTGATCAGGCCACACCAATCACTGCTGCTTCGTCAGACGCCCCGGAACAGACCACAACCGCACCCGCAGCAAAATCCGAGGTAATCCCTGCGGCTCAGGCTCCTGCCAAGACAAGCGGCGAGGAACTCACCGACAAATCAACCGTCAGGATTGATGTCAAACGGGTGGATGATCTGATGAACCAGGTCGGCGAGCTGGTCCTGGAGCGGAACCGGATGATCCAGCTGACGAGTGACTACCAGAACGAGACGAATCTGGCGGTCTTCGGCGAAGAACTGGGCAAACTCTCCAAACGGATGAACTTCGTGACTTCAGAGTTGCAGATGCAGGTGCTGAAGATGCGCCTGATTCCAGTGGGCAACGTATTCAAAAAATTCCCCCGCATTATCCGCAATCTGGCCCGCGACCTCGGTAAACAGGTCAATCTCCAGGTCCACGGTGAAGAGACGGAACTGGACCGCTCTGTCGTCGACGAAATCAGCGACCCGCTGATCCACCTGATACGTAACGCCCTGGATCATGGGCTTGAAACACCTGATGAGCGCGTGGCTGCGGGCAAAGCGCCGACCGGTGAAATCGTCCTGGCTGCACGCCACGAGGGAAACCGCATCATCATCAGCATCAAGGATGATGGCCGCGGTATCGACTGCGACCGGGTCGCCGCAAAGGCCCTGGACAAGGGGCTGCTGACGACAGACCAGCTTGCCGCCTTGGGAAAAAGGGAACTGCTCGATCTGATCTTCCTCCCCGGCTTCTCGACCAAGGAACAGGCTTCAGATCTTTCCGGACGCGGCGTCGGCATGGATGTGGTTCGAACGAACATCCAGAAACTGAACGGCATCATTGATATCAAGAGCACCATGGGCGAGGGTTCTGAATTTATCCTCACCCTGCCGCTGACCCTTGCCATAATCCAGTCATTGCTGGTAGAGGTTGAGCACGAGACGTACTCGATCCCTCTCTCTTCCGTACTGGAGACGATCCGGGTCAGAGAAGAGGATTTTCACACCATCGGCGGACGCAAGGTGCTGAAGCTGCGCGAGTCGGTGCTCCCCCTGCTCGGGCTCGATGCGGTATTCGATGTCTGCCGCGGTGAGAAACGGAATGATTTCTGTTATGTCGTGGTGGTGGGTGTCGCCGAAAAGCGTCTCGGCCTCGTGGTCAGCAGACTCCTCGGCCAGCAGGAGGTTGCCATCAAGTCGCTGGGCAACTACCTGGGCAATGTACCGGGCATAGCCGGTTCGACCATTCTTGGAGACGGCAGGGTCGCGCTCATTGTGGACCCCTCCAAGCTTATCGATTTTGAAACGATCTCCCAGCCAGGAATCCTGGCCGCTTAGCCACCTGTTTAAGAGGAAACGAGGAACTTCGCGTGAAACTCAGCGAAAAAGATTTCGAAGCTCTCAGGGACTTCATATATTCGGTCTGCGGAATCTACTTCCAGTCCAGCAAGAAGTACTTTCTGGAAAGCCGCATCATCCAGAGGATGACTGAAGCAGGCACGAAAACGCCTGCGGAATACCTTGCCCTGCTTGGCAATCCCCTCAAGGGCAAAGAAGAGCTGAAACGGCTGATGGTCGACATCACGACCAACGAAACCTGCTTTTTCCGTAACATGGCCCAGCTGAATGCCCTGCAGCAGCAGTATCTTCCCGATCTGATCGACCTCAAGGCCAAGACCGGCTACCGCAAGCTGCGCATCTGGAGTGCCGGGTCATCATCGGGCGAGGAGGCATACACACTCGCCATGATACTGCAGGAAAAGTTCCAGGTGCTGCTCAAAGGATGGACGATCGAGATCATCGGTACCGATATCAATGACGAGGTCCTTGCCCAGGCGCGGGAGGGGATCTACACTCCCTATTCCGTCCGCAACACCCAGGATGCCTATCGCAAGAAGTACTTCACCGTTGACAAGGATGGACGGTTTCTCCTCTCTCCGGATGTAAAGAAAATGGTGACCTTTTCCAACCTGAACCTCTATGATGACAGCAAGATGCTGTTCATGAAGAGTTTCGATTTCATATTCTGCGCAAACGTGCTCATCTATTTCGACATTGCGTCGAAATCCAAGGTAGTCCAGCATTTCTATAACAACCTGCAGCCCTACGGTTATTTCTTCGTCGGTCAGGCCGAGTCACTTCACGGCGTCAACGACAAGTTCAAAGCCGTCCATTTCCCGGGCGGGTTTGTCTACAAGAAATAATCGAGAGGAGGGAGACCGTGAATAATCAGAAAATGATGGAAAAGGCCCAGCACCTGATCGGCGGAATTGTCAACCTCCCTACAATTCCGGCCATCACCACCCGAGTTGCCGGCCTCCTTGACAACCCTGATGTCGAATTGGCAGAGGTCGCCGAACTGATCTTGACCGACCAGGTCATGGCAACCCGCGTCATCAAGATCGTCAACTCACCGCTTTTCAAACCGATGCACGAGATAAATTCAGTGAAACGTGCACTGATCTATCTCGGTCTTCACCGCATCAGGGAGATTGCCCTCACCGTCTCCATCATCAAGGCGTTTGAAGGGGGTGGGGAAGGGGCCTTCGATATCAGAACCTTCTGGCGGCACTCGTTCGGGGTCGGCATCGTTTCCCGGATCATCGCCCAGCGAATCCGCTACCCTGAGGTTGAAAAAGCCTATATTTGTGGCATCGTACATGATATTGGTGAGGTGTTCCTGAGCATCTACATGAAGAAGGAGTTCCAGAAGGTTTTCGACCTCATCAAAGGTACCTCCCACAGCTTCTACGAGGCGGAGGCACTCCTGCTCGGCACGACCCACTGCGAGATCGGGGTCTGCCTGGCAAAAAAATGGAACTTCCCCAGTGAGTATGCCGAGGTCATCGCCTGCCACCATAATCCGCGCACCGCGGCCCAGGATCCGCTGCTGGTGGCCATCGTCAATCTGGCCGACCTCTTCTGCTCCGTCAGGGATCTGGACTATGGCGGCAGGGAATGGATAAGCTTCAATCTGGCCGAGGAAAGTGCCTGGCAGATCCTGCAGGACTTTTCTCCCAACCTTGCCAGTTTCGACGTGGAGCGGTTCTGCTTCGAACTTGATGACCGGGTCGTCGAAATCCAGGAACTGGTTGAATCGATATTTGAAGGGATGCCCGAGTGAGGTCCTATGCCGAAGATACGCGTACTCATAGTTGACGATTCGTCCTTCATGCGGATGGCAGTGCGTGGTGCCCTCAGCAAGGATCCCGAGATCGAGGTCATAGGGGTTGCCACCGACGGTGCCGACGGCGTAGCCAAGGCCGCGCAGCTGCGGCCCGACGTCATCACCATGGATGTGGAAATGCCGGTTCTGGACGGCATCAGCGCCGTGCGCAAGATCATGGCAACGACCCCCACCCGGATCATCATGGTTTCCACTCTCACCTGTTCGGGTGCAGCCGCCAGCTTCGAGGCCCTTGAAGCGGGCGCCATCGATTATGTGCCCAAAAACATCACCGATGCTCCCGGTGTTCAGGACCAGTTTCGTACCGAATTGCTCAGGAAGGTCAAAGAAGCTGCCAAGGCCGCGGTCGGCAAACCCGCTGTCGCGCCGGTGACGGCAGCTGCTTCTGCAACTCATCCTGCTCTTCAGCCGGCGGCCTCGGCCGCCGTACCGGCAGCGGACAGGATGGCTGCTTTACGAAATACGAAGCGGATTCGCTATGTCGGTATTGGAGCCTCCACCGGCGGCCCCACCGCCGTCCAGGAAGTCCTCTCCCGATTGCCGGCGGGCTTTCCCCACGGGGTCATGGTGGCAATTCACATGCCCCAGGCCTTCACCGGAACCTATGCGGAGCGGCTAAACAAAAAATGTGCGATCCCGGTCAAAGAGGCGGTAGATGGTGACATCCTCAAACCGGGGCAGATCCTGCTCGCCCCGGGGGGCAAACACACCACCCTGGTCAAGCGACCGGAAGGCATTACCGTTCGTCTCAGCCCGACCAGCGACCACCCCAGCTATTTTTATGTCCCGTCAGTGGACCTGATGCTCAGCTCCCTGGCAGAAGCCGCAGGGGGCCCCGTATTGGGGGTCATCCTCACCGGCATGGGCAATGACGGCCTGAAGGGGATGACGCAGCTAAAAGGCAAGGGGGGCATCACCCTGGTCCAGGATGAGTCGACTTCAACCATCTACGGGATGCCCCGGGCCTGTGTCGAGGCTGGTATAGCCGACGAGGTATTGTCCCTGGGGCAGATCGGCCCCGCAATCGGACAGCTGACCAGTAACTAGTGCACGCGTGATATCACAGGAGGGGCAGCAATGAACAGCGAACTGGAAAAAACCATCATGGCCGCCGGCGACCTGCCGGCCATGCCCGTGGTTGCCGCCAAGGTAATGCAGCTTGTGGAGGATGAACGGGCAACGGCCGACGAACTGGCCAAGATTGTGGCATCCGACCCTGCAGTCGCCGCCCGGGTCATGAAGATATCCAACTCCCCCCTGTACGGTTGCCAACGCCAGACCCAGACCCTTCCCGGCGCCATCATGCTCATGGGGTTCAACACCCTGAAAAGCATCGTGGTGGTCGCCTATCTCAAGGACGTATTCAAACCGGTGGGGCTGATGGAAAAGATGCTCTGGGAACATGCTTTCGGTGCCGGCCTCGCGGCTCGCATCATCGCCACGGACATCAGGCAGGTAAACCCGGAGGAGGCGTTTCTGGCCGGGCTGATGCACGATATCGGCAAGCTAATCATGTACAACCAGGACAAGACCAAGTTCCAGAAGGTGGTTGAGCGTTACTACAATGAAGAGGTCTGGTTCGAGGAGGCCGAGAAAGAGGTCTATCCGTTCACCCACGCTGAGGTAGGGGGATGCGTCCTCAAGAAGTGGAACTTCCCCGACGAACTGGCTGAAGCGGTACTGCAGCATCATACCTTTGACGGAACCGGTCAGGAAGAACCGTATCAGAAGAGCATAATCGCCGTCACCAGCCTGGCTAATCTGTTCTGTATAAAACTCGGGATCGGTGAACGTGAACCGCTGCCGGAGCTTGATCTCTCGGAAGTGCCCGCCGTCGTCCATCTGAAACTGGACAGCGAACGGCTTGAGTTCCTGTTGAACAAATTCTTTGAAATTTACGAGCGGGACAAGAGCTATTTCAGCTGACCGAAGGCATCACCGCCGATCAGACTTAACCCCGTAACGCCCGAAAGCACAAGCGGCCTGCCGGATATCCGGCAGGCCGCTTGTCTCTAACACGATCTCTCAAACCGGCGTAGACTATTTGGGTCTGCCGTCACGCCGGGATACCCCCTCTTTCTCTTCCTCGGCCAGCAGTCGACGCGCCTCCGCGGAGATGGTAATGCTATCGTTTTCCCGACGCACCCTCTGCACTTTCCGCGGCTTCCGCGTTAAGGGCTTCACCTCCCGGCCGATGCCGAACAACACCGCTATTTTGCCGATAATATCACTCATTTCTCACACCAATCGCTGTTGATGTTTCTACTTATCGACAACAAGCAGTATTTCCGTAATGAAAATCTAAACGGCGGGCCGGGAGCATTAAATTAACTATTCAAGTTTACGGAAGCTCGAACGATAAGAGTGATAGGTGTATTTGTAACTGCGCTGAAGGAGTCGACAATGGTTCGGATTTTACTCTTTATTGTTATGTCCATACTGCTCTGTGCCGGGTATTCATCGGCCGGTCCGGCTTCACCGGAAGCGATTGAATTGTCTCAACCGGATGGTACCGCCTTCTCCGCAAAAATACGGGGTGATGAATTCCAGAACTGGGTTGAAACGTCACAAAGCGGTCATACCATTGTCAAAAACAGTCGGAACCATCAGTGGGAATACGCCGAAAGGCAGCCTGACGGCACCCTGATGCCGTCAGGTTTCAGGGTGATGCCGAACAGCAAAAACCTCCCTGCATTCATCAAACCGGGTATCAGGCCGGAACGGAATGTTGACCTCGAAACGTATATGCATCAGCAGCAAAGGCGGCACATCCTCCAACGAAGCGGAGTCGCACCCGACAGCGTCTTGAGCGATCCGGGGCCGGAGGAGTTCATCCCTCCCTTTGACGGGGTTGCCCCGGCACCCGTTTCGGGAGCCAAGAATCTCCTGATAGTCCTGGTCAACTTCTCCAACCGCAGTTTAATCACCACCGCCAGTTCCTGGTACAATGCCATCTTCAGCCAGACCGCCGGCGTCAAATCGGTGAGCAATTTTTTCCTTGAGAACTCTTTCGGAAAAATGACTATCTCCCCCGCTCCTCACACCCAGCCGGGGAATCCTGCCGGGGTTGTCTCGGTCACGATCAGCGATCCCCACCCGAACTGCGGCAGCAATTTTAATTACTCATCCGAGTCCACGATCCTCAACCATGCGCTGGCACAGGCAGCGGCCTACATCGATTTTGCAGGTTACGACAGCAACGCCAACAACTATCTGGATCTGTCGGAACTCGTTATCTATTTTGTGTATGCCGGCTATGAAGCATCCGGGTCTGCTGCCACCCCTAACATATGGGCCCACGCCTGGGGCGGCAACAATGTGACTGCCGGAGGAAAATACGTATCCTCCTGGGCACTGAACGGCGAACTGAACAATGCCTCCCAGCAGCATCCCATGGGGGTGATTGCCCATGAGCTGGGGCACTCCCTCTGCGGCCTGCCGGACCTTTATGACACGAGCAACACAAATGCCGGCATGGGGCACTTTTCACTCATGGCCGGGGGAAGCTGGGGGTTCGATACCGGCGAGTACTCCGGCAGCACTCCGGTCGCCCTGGATGCCTGGTCCCGCGAATATCTCGGCTGGACGGTTCCGACCGTTCCCGCATCCAATGCCAGCATCAGCCTGGACAGCTCACTGGTATCGGCAAACAATGCGCTTAAACTTCTAAATTCCTCTGTCAGCACCTCTGAATACTGGCTCGCGGAGAACAGGTACACCAACAGCGGCTGGGACCGTGGACTTCATGGACTACTGGGAGGTACCACCGGCGGCCTGCTCATAACCCACATCGATAACAATGCCAGCATCAACCGGTATGTTGCCGGGGGACACCAGGGGGTCATGGTCGAGCAGGCCAGTACCAGCGGCTGCAATATGGCGACAACAGGATGCCGGGGAAATGCCGCCACTTTCTTTTCAGTCGGCACCAATGCAAGCTTTGGCAAATCAACCGTCCCCAACTCCAATTACTGGAACAATGTCGAGAGCGGTTTGGCGTTGAGCAACATTTCAGCGGCTGGCCCCACCATGACCCTTGACTTCTCACAGAGCATTTCCGTCGGAATGTCCTCCGATCTTGGCAGTCCCCAGAATGTCGCCACCACCATTACCTTTACCGCCGCAGGCTCAGGAGGTACCGGCAGTTATGAGTATGAATTCTGGCTCTTGCCGCCGGGCGGAACCTGGGCCGCCACCAGGGCATACAGTTCCACCGCAACCTGGGCCTGGAACACTGTCGGCAGAGCCGCCGGAGCCTATCAGGTCGGCGTCAGAATCAGGGCGGCAGGGACGACCCCCGCGATCGGCTATGACACCTACAAGATCATCACCTACACCCTCAACCCGTTGGCTGCTGTCACGGGATCAACGTTATCAGCCGGGTCAGCCAGCCCGCAAACAGTCGGCAGTGCCATCTCCTTCAGTGCAGGCGGCACCGGCGGCACTGGCAGCTACGAGTACGAGTTCTGGCTCCTGCCTCCGGGGG
>CAZSTJ010000002.1:13885-14350 GCA_964609805.1 uncultured Geobacter sp.
GGGCCTGGGCTGCCACCAGGGCATACAGTTCCACCGCAACCTGGACCTGGAACACCGCCGGCAGTGCAGCCGGTACCTATCAGGTCGGCGTGAGGGTCAAGACGGCAGGCACCTCACCTGCCGCCGGCTATGACACCTACAAGACAATCTCCTACACCCTCAACCCGCTGGTGGCAACTCTATCCGCCAATGTCCCCAGCCCACAGACGGTAGCCACCGCCGTCACCCTTACCGCAGGGTTTTCAGGCGGCTCCGGTAGCTACGAATACGAGTTCTGGCTCCTGCCTCCGGGGGGGGCCTGGGCTGCCACCAGGGCATACAGTTCCACCGCAACCTGGACCTGGAACACGGCCGGCAGTACAGCCGGAACCTACCAGGTCGGCGTGAGGGGCAAAACGGCCGGTACCTCACCTGCCGCCGGCTATGACACCTACAGGATAATCTCCTACACCCTCAACCCGTTGG
>CAZSTJ010000002.1:14450-60345 GCA_964609805.1 uncultured Geobacter sp.
GGGCCTGGGCTGCCAGCAGGACATACGGTTCCACCGCAACCTGGACCTGGAACACGGCCGGCAGTGCAGCCGGAACCTACCAGGTCGGCGTGAGGGCCAGGACGGCCGGTACCTCTCCTGCCGCCGGCTATGACACCTACAGGATAATCTCCTACACCCTCAACCCGTTGGCACCCGTCACAGCGGTTTCCCTCTCCGCGGATGTTACCAGTCCACAGAACGTCACATCCGCCATCACCTTCACTGCCGGGGGGACCGGAGGTACCGGCAATTACGAGTACGAGTTCTGGCTCCTGCCTCCGGGGGGGGCCTGGGCTGCCAGCAGGACATACGGTTCCACCGCAACCTGGACCTGGAACACCGCCGGCAGCGCAGCCGGAACCTACCAGGTCGGCGTGAGGGCCAAAACGGCCGGCACCGGACCGGCTATCGGCTATGATACCTACAAGATCATATCCTACACCCTCAACCCGTTGGCACCGGCAACAAGCTGCACACTCACAGCCGGGTCTACCAGTCCTCAACCCGCCGGTTCTTCCATAACCTTCACCTCCACCGGCTCCGGTGGCACCGGCAACTATGAGTACGAGTTCTGGCTCCTGCCTCCGGGGGGGACCTGGGGAGCCACGACTGCGTACGGTTCAACGGGTAACTGGACCTGGAACACCACCGGCAGCACAGCCGGGACGTATCAGGTAGGCGTGCGGGTCAAGACGACCGGCACCGGACCGCCTACCGGCTACGATACCTATAAGATCATATCCTTTGATCTCAGATAAGCGACGGCGACACCATAAGCCGGAGAGGCGGTCACCTCTGCCCCTCCGGCCCATAGCGTGACATGCAATACCATGAGGTGATACGATATTTTGTCGTAGTTCCCCACCCCGGTCAAAAACTTGACACACCATTGTCGAAGCCGGTGACACCTCAACGGTTACGTCACACGGCCCTACACCTTCACGCCAGACGGACTTCCCCCCAAGAACTCTTTCAGCCCTACCGTTCCTGGATCTGCAGCAGGTGTCAGGATGCAACGGCCACTTGGCGTTGGCAACTACAGCCTCACTCAAACCACAGCTAAGATTCCAGCTCCCCATCCCCTTACGAGCCCCCTACCTGTCGGAGAACAGTCATCGTCTCTTGCCCACCCGCCCGTCTTTCGCGACATAACTCATAACATACTAATATATAGGCACAAATTGCAGTGGCATGCTTTGTGCTGATCATGTACTGCCCCGTATACCCTGATTTTTGCCGCGAGAGGCTTATGCAGGAAATACAACAAATCAAGGGGCAGTGTACCGATTACCGGAGGATAATGATGACCGAGCGGAGCCTGGATAATGAAAAAGCGTTTCTTGAGCAGGCCTTTTCGACGTATCGACTGAATGGCTCTTCACAAAACAGGGTCATCCGCGACCTGGTTATGAGAACATTCGACCCCTATCTATCCCTGCGCCAGGGGGCCACAGGCCTTGAACTCGGCTATGCCGACGGATACGAGACGGCTCTTCTGTCAGGGCGGCTCGGTCGGCTGGACGTTGTGGAAGGCTCAGAGACGTCCATCAAGGAGGGGGAGTCCCGTAACTTCCCCAATGTCAATTTCATCTATTCGCTCTTCGAGGAGTTCTCCCCCCCCGACGGCATCAGATACGACTACGTCTTTGCCAACTTCGTCATGGAGCATGTCATCGACGTCGACACGGTTCTGCAAATGATCCGGTCGATCCTCAAGCCGGACGGTCTCTTCTTCGTCACGGTCCCCAACGCACGGGCCCTGTCCCGGCAGCTCGCCCTGCGCATGAAACTTCTTGACGGCCTCTACGCCCTGACAGAGAACGACATACACCACGGCCATCGCCGCGTCTATGACCGGGTACTGCTCAACAACGACCTGGACCGCAACGGATTCCTCACCGTTTCGGAAGGCGGGATCATGTTCAAGATTCTCGCCGATTTCCAACTTGACCGCCTGATCGACGACCGGATTCTGGCGGAGGAGCATATAGACGGTCTCTACCGGTTGGGGTTGGAGTACCCCGAGTTCGCCGGCTCGATCTTTTCCGTCTGCAGAATTGCCGCTTAGATACCAAGGAGAGTCCAGATGCAGTCGTTTACCCAGAAGAACAACAACCGGCGCCCCCTGCGAGAGCTGCTTCCCGTTGCCATGCCGCTCGGCATGTGTATCGAACCGACAAACCTGTGCAACTTCAAATGCATTCAGTGCCCGGTTTCTCTCCCACTGTTCAAGGAGACCGTCGGTGAACTTGGCCACATGAGCATGGAGCTGTACGGCAAACTCATGGGCGACATCAAGGAAATGGGTACCCTACGCAACATGAACCTCTACGGTGACGGGGAGCCGTTCCTCAACCCCGATCTGTTGGAGATGGTCCGGCTGGCAAAAAGCCGGCAGTCCGCTGACGCCATCACCATTACCACCAACGGCTCGCTGCTTGATGAGAAGATCAACCGCGAGATTATAGAGTCGGGACTCGATTATCTGCGGGTCTCCATCTACTCGGTATACGAGGAGAAACACCTGCAGGTCACCGGTTCCAAGGTCCCATTCTCCCGTGTGTACGACAACATCAGCCACTTGAGCTCACTGAAAAAGCAACTCGGCAAGGTTACCCCATTCATTTACGTCAAGATGATCGACACCTACTGCGAGGAAAACGAGCTGTTCCGGGAAAGATTTGCCCCGATTGCCGACGAAACCAATATCGAGACCCCCATGAACTGGAACGGCTACAACAACATTGATCTCATTTCCCGGATAGATTCCGGGTGCAATACCGACCAGACCACCTTGCAGGGATATTATGGCGGCACTCGGCAATCAGGTATGAAACAGATCTGCACCACCCCGTTCCTCTCCCTTAACGTGAAACGGAACGGCGACGTCGTGATCTGCATCGTCGACTGGAACAAGGGAACTGTGGTCGGCAACATCGGGAATGAATCGTTGAAGGAGATCTGGTACGGCAGAAAGCTGCGCGAGTTCCGGGAGATGCATATCGAAGGGAACCGCCGGGAGAACGAGTCGTGCCGGAACTGCAACTTCCTCTACTGCAACCCGGACAACATGGACGGGTTCTCCCGGGATGAGTATGCCCGCATCCTGAACTTCAACGGTTGACCGGCCATGAAAATGAATGTCCTGGTATTTCCCTGCGGTTCCGAAATCGGTCTTGAGATCCACCAAGCCCTTAAATGGTCGACCCACGTGGAACTGTTCGGCGCCTCCAGTGTCACCTCCAATCACGGGAAATACGTCTACCGCAATTACCTGGAAGGGATACCGCACGTAGACAGCCCCGGATTCATACCGGCCCTGAATGGTCTCATCGAACGCCACCGGATTGATTTCATCATCCCGGCCCATGACAGCGTTGTGCTGACCCTGGCCAGGAACCGCCATCTCCTCGGCTGCGCCGTTATCGGTTCGCCGGAGTCGACCTGCACCGTATGCCGCTCGAAGCGGGCCACCTATGAGCTGTTCGAAGGAATTGTGCCCACACCGCGGCTCTACTCCCCCGGGGAGGAAATCGGCTCATTTCCGGTCTTTCTTAAGCCGGATGTAGGCCAGGGATCAAAGGGCACCTATCGGGCAGGATCGCCGGAGGAAATCGTCTTTAATCTGAAACGGGATCCTTCTTTGCTGATCCTCGAGTACCTGCCCGGCCCTGAGTACACTGTGGACTGCTTCACGGACGGCCGCGGGGAGCTGCTCTATGCCGCCTCCCGCGAACGGATCCGCACCATGAACGGCATCAGCGTCAACACCCGCAGGACGAACGATCCCCGTTTCCGGAAGATTGCCGAAGCAATCAACGGAACCATCGAGCTGAACGGAGCCTGGTTTTTTCAGGTCAAAGAGAGAGGTGACGGTGAACCGGTCCTGATGGAGATCGCACCCCGCATTGCCGGGGCCATGGGATACAACCGGAGCCTCGGGGTCAACCTGCCGCTGCTGAGCGTATTCAACGCCATGGGGGTTGAGGTAGCGATTACCCCCCCTGACCTTGAAATCGAGATGGACCGTGCCCTGATCAACCGCTACAGGACAGATCTGATCTACGACCATCTCTACATCGACCTGGATGACACCGTCATCCTGAACGGCGCCATCAACCCGTTCATTGTCGCGTTCATCCACCAGTGCATCAACAGGGGCGTTGCGGTGCATCTGCTGACCAAGACCGTCAGCGACATGACCGAAACCTTGAAAAAGCACCGGATAAACGACCTGTTTGACTCGCTGATCCGGATCGAACCTACCGACGCAAAACATCGCTACATCAACCGGTTTCCCTGCATTTTCATGGACGATTCATTCAGTGAGCGCACATCCGTGGCCAACGCCCTGGAAATACCGGTATTCGACACAAGCGCCGTAGAAGCGCTGTTGGATTGGCGGTTCTAATCCGGCCGCGCAACGCACTACCATCACACCTCTGCAGAGGGGGACAAATCATGAGAGCAGAACGCATCCGATATGAAAACAAGCAGCCGCCACTTGCCATTCTGGGTGGAGAGCCGGCCTTCAAGGACAAACTCTATGTCGGCCGTCCCAACATCGGCAGCCGCGAGGTGCTGTTCGAGCGAATGAACGACATGCTCGACCGGCGCTGGCTTACCAATAACGGACCCTTCGTCCAGGAGTTTGAGCAAAGGATGTGTGACTATCTCGGCGTCCGGAACTGCGTCGCCATGTGCAATGCCACCATCGCCCTGGAGATAACCTCCCGTGCCCTCGGCATGTCAGGCGAGGTTATCGTACCGCCGTTCACCTTCGTGGCCACCGCCCATGCCCTGCAATGGCAGGAGATTACACCCGTTTTCTGCGATATCGACCCGGCAACCCACCTCATCAATCCCGACAAGGTCGAGATGCTGATCACCCCCCGCACTACCGGCATCATAGGAGTCCATCTCTGGGGGCGCGCCTGTCCGGTTGAGGCCCTCACAGATATCGCTGAGCGACATAATCTAAAGCTCATCTTCGACGCGGCCCATGCCTTCGGCTGCTCCCGTGGCGAGAGAATGATCGGCAGTTTCGGTGATGCAGAGGTTTTCAGCTTCCATGCCACAAAATTCTTCAACACCTTCGAAGGCGGACTCGTGGCTACTGACAACGACGAGCTGGCGGAGAAGGTCCGTCTGATGAAAAACTTCGGTTTCCAGGGATATGACAATGTGGTCTACATCGGCACCAATGGTAAGATGACCGAGGTCTGCGCGGCCATGGGACTTACCAACCTGGAGAGTCTTGATGAGTTCATTGATGTAAATCATCGTAATTACAGGAACTATCAAAATCACCTCAAGGGGATACCCGGCATTACCCTGATGACTCACGACGAAACCCAGCGAACCAACTATCAGTACATCGTCGTCGAGGTTGACGAGGGGAGTTACGGCATCAACCGTGACCGACTCGTTGAAATCCTCCATGCGGAGAACATCATTGCACGCCGCTATTTCTACCCCGGTTGCCACCGGATGGAACCCTATCGTTCCTACTTCCCCCATACCCGGTTTCTGCTTCCCCAGACGGAGAGATTATCCCAGCGGGTGATGCTGCTGCCGAGTGGAACGGCGGTCAATGAGGACGCTATCGGGAAAATCTGCGATGTCATCAGGACCGCTCAGGAGCACCGCACGTTCATTCACTGAATTCCATGCCCTTCCCGGGGGGGCGGCTCGACCGCTCCCCCGGATCCCTTTCAAAATATTGACACGCAGCAGCCCCCCACCATTTAACCACAAAAAATCAGCTGGTTAGCACATGGCACGCCATTTGCTTTTCAGCTGCAGCCCGTAATTTACCATGTAAGCTTGCGTCTTCAGCCATTCGAACGCCGAACCCCATAAGGAGCTGCCTGATGAAAGTCAGTGTATTCATGGTGACCTACAACCATGAAAAATTCATCGCCCAGGCGATCGAAAGTGTTGTGTGCCAGGAAACCGACTTCGACTGGGAACTGGTTATTGGCGAGGACTGCTCCACTGACCGCACCAGAGAGATTGTAACCTCCTACCAGGCCCGCTATCCCGACAGGATTCGGCTGCTGCTCCCGGAACAGAACATCGGGGTTGCCCGCAACGCGCTCAATGTACTGGAGGCCTGCAGCGGCGATTACGTGGCAATACTCGAAGGCGATGATTACTGGACCTCCCCGCGAAAACTCCGTACCCAGGTCCGCTTTCTCGACCAGAATCCTTCGGCGGCCGGCTGTTTCAGCGACGCCGCCATCGTCGACGACAAGGGAAACGTCACCAAGCCCTCCTATCTGATCTCCTATTTCGGTACCAAGGGAAAACCACGCTACACCACCGCCGACATTGTGAACAGCATGGGAACTTCGCCTGCCAATACCCTGCTCATGCGCAGATGTGTCATCGATAATCTACCGGAATGGTTCCGCCGCTGCCCGCGCCATTCGGGACTTGACCTGCTGATCACCCTCAGGGGGGATCTTTGCTATCTTGACGAATGCCTCGGCGCCTACCGGGTCCACAGCACCAGCACCTGGACTGCCAAGCCGCTCCTCTACCGGCTTCACTCTGATCTGATCTACCTGAAGCACCTGGTAAATAACGATCTGCTGTACCGTGGTTACGGCGATGTGTTCTTCACCCAGATTATCGACAAGATCAACAAAATGGTGACCGAGATCGTGACCGGAAGCGACCTGTTCGTGAACACCCCGGAGGAAAGCTCGGTTTCCAGCCCCAATCCTGCTGCCGCAGTTCGCCTGGCTGCACTGGCGCAGGAGATCCTGGCGGCAGGGAAGGATGAACTCTCCCGCAATAATGTGCGCCATGCACTGTCACTCTTCAATCTGGCCCGGGAACTGGATCAGGATAACCGCGAGGCAGCGCTGCTTTCGGAGCAGGGGGCAGCGATCATTCAGCAGGCGCCCCCACCCCGCCCGGGACAAGGTCACAAATCGCAAGAGCCGGCACAGACAGCCTTTTCCGACAACCTGACAAACGTCACCTATTGGGACAAGGACCGCCCCCGTGATTTTGTGCCGTGGCACGTCAACAGCACGATCTTCTCGCACATCCTTAACCGGTATCTCCCGGTAAATCCCGATTTCAGCTGCACCGAAATCGGCGCGTATCCCGGGGCGTTCCTCTGCCACATGGCCAAGGCCTACCGCTACCGCCCCACTGCCATAGAGTTCAGCAACTATACCGATCACATCAGGGAGCTGTTTACCTATAACCGGGTTCCTGACCTCCGGATCATCAACGACGACTTCCTTAATGTGGACAACCTGCAGTTTGACGTGGTGACCTCTTTCGGTTTTGTCGAGCACTTCACGGATTACGAGCGGATCATCGCCAAACATTTTGAGCTCACCAAGCCGGGCGGGTATGTGGTCATTTCCGTCCCACGCTTCGACGCCTTCCAGGGGAGCATGTTTGAAACCGTTTATAACGAGGAGGCATACCGGAAGATGAAGGCGGCCCACAACATGGCCATTACCAATCTTCAGGAGCTGAAACGTGTCATCTCCACCCATACGGACGAGATACTTTTCGCTGACCATGTGGTCGGCGACCTGCTCTACTACAACTGGAACGACAAGAATGTCAGGGAAGACAAGAAGTGGCTCGTGTACTTCATCAACAAGATTCAGCCACTGGTGAGTAATGCCATCGAGCTGGATGAATTCCTGAGCCCCTACATCCTGACGGTTTCACGGAAGCCTCTAACAGGCGCCCGTACAGCAACTGACCAGCGCCTGCAATATCTGCAGGCCGCAGCAAGTGCCATCTCGGGCAATAATGTCAATGAGGCGATCAACCAGCTCAACAGCTGTATCAGGCAGTATCCGCAGCATATGGATTCCTACGAGATCCTCTGCGATCTCTACCTCTCCATCGGCAACGGTGCCGGTGCGGTGAACGCCGCCTTTAATGCCCTCAAGACGAACGGATTCTCCTTTGACACCACTTCCAGCATCCTGAATCTCTTACAGTCAGGAGGAACCCATCTGCTTGATGAGCTCTACCTGCGCACGATCGTCTGGGAACCGGAACATCGCGAGGCCCTTTCCTACATAGCCAAACGTGGCCTCACGGCTGCACGACCGAACAACAGACCGGGGGTGTAACGCGCATGTGCGGCATTATCGGCATAGTCAACCACGATAGTTCCCCGGTCAACGGCAGGCTCCTTTCAGCCATGACCGCTTCCCTGGCACACCGGGGGCCGGACGGCTTCGGTACCGAGCTTAAAGGAGTCGTTGGCTTCGGCCATCGGCGCCTCTCCATCATTGATCCTGTCGGCGGCAAACAGCCGATGTTCAACGAGGACGGCAGGGTGTGGGTCACGTTCAACGGCGAGATCTACAACTACCGGGAACTACGGAGCGAACTCCAGGGAAAGGGTCACCACTTCGTCACCAACTCCGATACGGAGACCATCGTCCATGCGTATGAGGAGTGGGGCACCCGCTGCGTAGAGCGTTTCCGGGGGATGTTCGCCTTCGGCATCATGGATTGGCGAGAGGGAAGGCTTTTCATAGCCCGGGACCATTTCGGCATCAAGCCGCTCTACTACCTGCAGAGTGAAAACTCTTTTGCCTTCGCCTCGGAAATTCAGGCACTCCGCCATCACCCAGGTTTCAGTAATGAACTGGACCTGGGTGCGGTGGATCAATACCTGCGGCTCCAGTACATCCCGGCGCCGCGCACCGCCTTCACCCGGATCTGCAAGCTCCCTCCGGCCCATTGCCTGAGCGTCTCCCTTGACGGCCGGACCAGCGGTCCGGAGGAGTATTGGCAGCTCCGGTTCCGCCCGGACCACTCCCTGACGGCACCGGAATGGGAAGAGGCCCTTGATGCAACCCTGCGCGAATCGGTCAAGGCCCACCTCGTTGCCGATGTCCCGTTCGGGGCGTTCCTGTCTGGTGGTGTTGATTCCAGTCTCGTGGTCGGCTACATGTCCCAGGTTCTCAATAAACCGGTAAAGGCTTTCAGCATCGGCTTCGAGGAGGAGGAGTTCAACGAACTCGACTACGCCCGGGTTGCGGCAGAGCGTTGGGGCGCCGATCATCACATCGAAATAGTTAAGCCCGATGCCCTGAACATGCTCCCCCGCCTGGTAAGTCATTACGGCGACCTGTTCGGCGACAGCTCTGCTATTCCGACGTATTATGTCAGTCAGGTTGCACGGAAGCAGGTCCCCATGATCCTCTCCGGTGACGGGGCAGACGAATCGTTTGCCGGGTACTGGTCATACGGTCACTGGATGAAAAAACTCGCCTCACCTTCCGGCAGCCCGGACAACCTCGATGACTGGCTTTCCTTCATCACCTATCTCGACAACCAGCGACGTTCCCAGCTATGGCGGCCGGAGTACCGAAACGCCTGCCCGGAACCGTTGGAACTTTTCAACCGTGAATTCGGCCGCGCCCGGGACTTCTCCCCCTGCAACAAGGCGCAGTACATGGACCTGAAGAGTTACCTCCCCTATGACATCCTGACCAAGGTCGATATCGCCAGCATGATGCACGGCCTCGAGGTGCGGACTCCATTCGTCGATCTCAAGGTGGTGGAATTTGCCGCTACTATCCCCGAACATCTCAACATTACCGCCACCTCGACCGGGGAATGGGAGCGAAAGCTGCTCCTGAAGAAGGTCGGCGAGCGCTACTTCCCCCGTGACTTCATGCACCGCCCCAAAATGGGCTTTGCAGTACCCATTGCCCGGTGGTTCGCCCCCGGCGGAGAGCTACATGACGTGCTCCGCGAGAGGCTTCTCGGCGGCGATTCGGCACTGGGAGAGCTGTTCGAACCATCGGTCATGGCGGGGCTTGTCAGCCGTAATGACACCGGTCCTCTGTGGCTGCTACTTTATCTCGAAGAGTGGCTGCGTCAGAATTTCTCGGCGACAACGGAAAGTGCAGGGACGGCAGATGCAATCAATGTCGTCACCGACAAAGCACCGGCAAAGATCTCGCACGTTGAAACGGCGGAAAACCGGCCGACTTCGGCAGAAAAGCCCCGTATCCTTCTGATCGCCGATGTTCCCAACTGGATCTTCGAACGGCACTGTCTGAACCTCAAGCGGCTCCTTTCCGATGAATTTGAGTTCACGATCGTGTACGACAACCAGCCCTACGACGAGGCGGACTACGACCTGATCTACCCGCTCGAATGGTACAAGGTGCGGCCGGAGGCCATCAGGGATCCGATGAAATACGTCTCGGGCATCCGCTCCCATCTGGTCTGGACCGACTACACGTTCGACGAACTGACCCGCTACCTCGATACCCGTTTCAACCTCATCCACGTGGTATCGAAGCGACTCTACGACATCTTCTCGCCGGCAATGCAGAACGTCAGGTACGTCAGCCACGGCATCGACACCGACTTCTTCACCCCCGCCACCAGCAGCGGACAGTCCGGAAAGGCCCTGAAGCTGGGCTGGGCCGGCAACCGCAAGTCCGTCGGCAAGAAGGGATTCGCCGAATTCATCGAACCACTCAGCCACCTGCCGGGGGTTGAGCTGGTTTTCTGCGGCTACAGCGACCGGAACCTGACCCTGGAGGAGATGCGGGACTTCTATAATTCCATCGACGCCTACATCTGTGCCTCGGATTTCGAAGGAAACAACAATTCCCTGATGGAAGCCGCTTCCATGGCCCGGGCGATCATAACCACCGATAACGGCACCGTGCCGGAGTACCTGCGGGACGGGGAAAACGCCCTGGTGGTGGAGAGGACTCTGGATGCGTTCACCCGCGCCGTGACCACCCTGCGGGACGATCCGGCACTCCGGACAAGACTCGGTGCTGACGCACGGAAGGCGGCAACGGCCACCTGGGACTGGAAGAGCCGCGGCGAGGATTACCGGCAGCTATTCCGGAGCGCATTGTCACGCAAGAATCAGCAGGAACAACAACATATGCTCACCGCCCAGCCTGCAGGAAAACGGGTGCTCATCGCATCACCGTTTTTCTGGCCATCCATCGGCGGAGTCGAGATCATCGCGGAAAATCTGGGGAAGCATCTGGTGACCCGGGGCTACCGGATCGAAGTGGCAACCTATGGTCTGGCGAACCGGACCTCGAACCGCCATGCCGGCATGACCATCATCCCCCTGGACCAGACTCCCGGCACCAACGGGGTTCCGAAGGCCCAGGCAGAGTTGCGGCGCCTGGTGGAGACCGGTGCCTACGACGCCTGCATCCTCTTTGCCGACCCGACCAACTGGGTGCTCTGGTCGCTGGATGGGGCCGCCATCCCTGCGAAGACCCGGACCATCGTCCAGACCGTTATCAATATTGACGACTATAACCGCTGGCGGGACAACACCGCTTTCCGGGGCAGGCTTGCCGCCATGCTGAGAAGCGTTGATCAGGTGACGGTCCTCTCCCCCGACGGTCCGGCCACCGAATACCTGGCCGCGGAGCGGCTTCCCTCGGTATACATTCCAAATGCCACGAAACCGGTCAGGCCAACAATAGATTTCCGGAGCCGCTACAGCATCCCGACCGGCGCCCGCCTCATTCTCCACGTCGCCAATCTCTGGCCGGTCAAGAACCATCCGGGGCTGCTGGATACCTTGCGCGGGATGCCGGACAACTGGCAGTTGGTCATGATCGGCTCACCGGCCGCCGACGGGCACCATGCCTACGGTCAACAGGTCATGGCTGCGGCCTCACACACCCCCAATGTAACCCTTATCCCCGGCCTCCCCCATGAGGAGGTCTCTGCCGCCATGGCAACGGCAGATGTGGTTGTTCTCTCGTCCCATGGCGAGGTCTCTCCCGTAACCATCCTTGAGGCCATGAGCCACGGCAAGCCATGGCTAGCCACTCCTCACTGCGGTGCCGTCCATGATCATGCCGGCGGCATCATTGCCCCGCTCAACGATTTCCAGGCGGTCCTGCGGGTGCTGTTCGACACCCCGGGTCTATCCCAAAAATTAGGCGCCGCAGGCTATGACCACTGGCAGAGCTGTTATACCTGGGACATTGTTGCCGACGCCTGGAGTGACATGATAAACGGCACACTCTCCGCTAACCGGTTCTCCATGCCGGCACCGGTGGCACAACAGATGGCAGACCTGTCCCATATATTCCAGGAGGCGCTGTTCCCTCACCCCCTCAAGGAGACTACCGTGCCACTCCCCGGCATTTCATTCTGCATCATCACCGGCGGCAAACGGCCGGACATGCTCGAACTGGCGATCCGGAGTATCAGGGCCCAGAAGATTCCCGCGTACGAGATCATCGTGATCGGCAAACATCACCCCGCACCCGGCATCACCTACCTCCCCGCCGAAGAGGCCGCCGGACAGGGTCGACTCGGGGCGATGCGCAACCTGGGTGTTGCACGGGCCCGCTACGGGACGATCACCATCATGGATGACGACATCATCCTCTCCACTGACTGGTACCGGGAATTCGCCCGTTACGGCGACTCATTCGACATCCTGACCTCCCAGGTACGGGTGCCGGACGGCAGTCGTTACTGGGACCACTGCACCCACGGCGGACCGAGGGGGCACCAGCTTCTGGAGGCGAAGGAAACTGACGATCACCTCTACATGACCGGCGGTGGCGGCTGGGTCATGTCCTCCCGTGTTGCTCAAACCATCCGCTGGGATGATGACCGGGGATTCTACAAGGAGGAGGACACTACCTTTTCCTCGCTCTGCCGCACCCACGGGTTCAGCATCCAGCACAACCACCGGATGATCGTCTACCACGCCGACGGCGTCTACACCGGTATCGGCAGATGGGTCGCCCGGCGCTCGGACGGACGAACCCAGGAATGGGTAGAGCCGGCTCTGGCCAACCGCACCGAGACTGACATCCTCAATCTGGCCAATGAATTCATTGAGCGGCAGCAGTACGCCGAGGCCGCCGACTGCGTCCGCATGGGGCTGCTGACGCACAGGAGCTCAGATCGCCTCAAATCGGCATGGAGAGAAATTTCGGGAAACTGGGGGGGCGACCTGTCCGACAGCCGCTGGTATCCCCAGGGGGATCCCGCCTTCCTGAACACGATTGCCTTGCTCAAGGGGATGCAACTCCCCGATGGCTCCGGCACCGGCATCAGGCAGGAGGTACCGGCAGCCGCACTCACGGTCGTACCGCCGGCCGAGCGCCTCTCCATCGTCTGGGAAGGGCCCCAGTTCATGTGGCACTCCATGGCTCACGTCAACCGGGAGCTCTGCCTGAAGCTGATTGAGATGGGACACTATCTGTCGCTTATCCCGGTAGGTACCGCCAGTTTCGGGCCGGAGACGGTGCCTCACTTCGCACCGCTCCGTGCCCATGAGCATAAGCAACTGCCGGGGGAGCCCGACGTGACGATTCGCCACTGGTATCCGCCAAACTTTACCCCGCCCGCCGCAGGGTACTGGGTGATGATGCAGCCCTGGGAGATGGGGAGCATTCCGAAACAGTGGATTGAATCGATGAAAGATACCGTCGACGAACTGTGGGTCTATACCTCCTATGTCCGCGAATGCTATATCAGGAGCGGCTTCCCGGCTGACCGGGTTTTCGTGGCCCCCATCGGGATCGACACCGGCCTTTTTACCCCCGCTGCTTCGCCGATGCAGCTCCAGACCCGCAAAAAATGGAAGTTCCTCTACGTCGGCGGCACGACCCTCGACCGGAAGGGTTTCGACGTCCTGATCAACTCCTATCTCAGGGAGTTCACCAGCAATGATGACGTCACCCTGGTGGTGAAGGACCTGGCGATCTATACCGGCGGCAACAACCCGATTGCCCGCCAATTGCGTGAACTGCAGTCCCGTCCCGGTGCCCCGGAGATCCTGGTCATGGAGGAGGACCTCACCCCCGACCGGCTCGCCGGTCTCTACAAAGCCTGCGACTGCCTGGTGCATTCCTATCGCGGCGAAGGATTCAGCCTGCCGATTGCCGAGGCAATGGCGATGGAACTGCCGGTCATCGTCACCGGACACGGTGCCTGTCTCGATTTCTGCGGCACCGACAACGCCTACCTGATACCGGCCCGGGAGGTTACCGTCCCCACGAAGCAGGTCTATGGGCTCGAAACGGTGGACAACCCGTGGTGGGCCGAACCCGATGCCGACGAATTCCGCCGCCTGATGCGCTCGGCCGTGAACGATCCGGAAGCGGGGAAACGCAAGGGCAAGGCCGGCAGAGCCCGCATCCTGGCCGGCTTCACCTGGGAACACGCCGCACGGGCCATGCAGACGCGGCTGCAGGAGCTGCGGAAGAAGCCGATCCGCCGCTTTGCCCCGCAGGTGCAGCCGCCGGTGGCTGTCATCCCTGCCGGCGGTACAAAAAACATCCTGATGGTGGCACCGATCCTCCCCACCTTCGACCGTGACTCCGGCTCGTTCCGCCTGTTCCAGATCATCTCGCTGCTGCGGCAGCAGGGGCACCATATTACCTTTATCGCCCGGGGGGGCGCTGGCGGTGTCGACCCTACCCCCTATCAGAAGGCCCTCGATGATCTCGGCGTCAAGAGTTATGCCCTGGACCCGGACAAACTCCGACAGCTCGGCCTTGCCGTGGATGCCCCACGTGTCGACTTGCGGCGGATACTGGGCGAAAGGCACTACGATCTGGCATATATCTACTTCCATCACATCGCCTATCAGTACATGGACGAGATCAGGAGCATCTCTCCCGCCACCAGGATCATCGTCGATTCCGTTGATCTGCACTTTCTGCGGGAACAGCGTGAAGCGGAACTGACCGGCAGCAGCAAGGCGCTGCTCAAGGCCCAGCAGACGAAACAGGTTGAGCTGGGGACCTATGCAAAGGCCGACATGGTGATTGCCGTAACAGAGGCGGACAAGCAGGAACTGCTGGTCCATGCCCCGAATGTTTCCGCAGAGGTGATACCCAACATCCATCCACTGCTGCCGGATGCCCCTCCCTTTGATGCCCGCAGGGATATCCTCTTTGTGGGAGGCTTTCCCCATACCCCCAATGTGGACGCAGTGCTCTACTTCTGCGCCGAGGTCTGGCCGTTCCTGAAGGACCGCCTGTCGCAGGCCCGGCTCTTCCTGGTGGGCAATGCCCCGCCCGACATCGTACGTTCCCTGGCAAGCGATCGCATCATCGTTACCGGCTATGTGCCCGAAACGCTCCCGTACCTCCAGCAGTGCCGGGTTTCCATCGCGCCCCTCCGTTTCGGGGCCGGCATGAAGGGAAAGGTAGGCGAGGCGTTGGCCGCAGGGATACCGGTGGTTGCAACCTCCGTTGCCGCCGAGGGGACCGGGATGGTCCCGGGGCGTGATATTCTGGTGGCGGATGATCCGATCGCCTTTGCCGAGGCTGTCATTTCCGTCTATAGCCAGGAATCGGAATGGAACCGGCTGGCGGGCAACGGCAGGGAATTCATGACCAGAAACTACTCGCCGGAGGCACTGGCGGCTACCCTGCCCCGCATTATCGCCAGGGCTGCGGGCGACAGCGATCATGCCTTCCGGTCCCGCAACGATACTGATATCAGGCCCACGTCACGGCAAGTGCGGGAACTCCTCCGTCCCTACGGCGGCACATACTTCAACGAGTCTCACTGATCGGCCGGATACGGCCCCGGACTTTTCTGGGAAAGGTACGCACCACTATGAACAACCAGCACACGGATATATCTTCAGTCGCCAGTTGCACTACACGCGGGCTTGAGCTCAAACACAACGGGGAATACGAAGAGGCGATCCACGCCTTTGCCGCAGCCCGCCTCCATCTGTTTGCCGAGATGGGCGACTGTTTCAGCAACCTGGGAAGGTTCGAAGATGCAGCTGTCCTCTATGAAGAGCTTCTCGATCTGGTCCCCGGTGACCTCAGGGCCTTGGTGGGACTGGGGGTGGCGAGACTGCTCGGGGGAAAAGCCGATGCTGCCATTCTTCACTTCGCTGATATCCTGAAGCGGGTGCCGGCTCATCCGCGGGCACTCTGCGGCCTCGGCATGGCCTACTCCGCCCAGGGGCGGCTTGATGACGGCCTGAAACTGTTCTTCAAGGCACTGGATGCGGAACCGGACAACCTGACAACGCTCCACGAGTTGCTCAAGGCCGCCTATAAACTGGAGCGGTTTACCGAAGCGGAACCGTATCTGACGGAATACCTCCGATTCCATCCGGGCGACATCCATATCCTCTTCTCACTGGCCGGCCTCCGCTACCGGATGGGCAACCTCGACGGTGCCCGTGAAGCACTAGAGACGGTTCTGACCTTTGAGCCCGACTACAAAGGGGGTATCGAGCTCGCTGAACAGATCAGCCGTACCAAAGCGGAGCAGCATCCCGACGCCGCCACCCAGGCTGCCGACAATCCTGCTGCGACGGCAACCGTTTTGTGCGACCAGGGGAACATATGTGCCGGCGAAGGAAAGTCCGAGGAAGCCGCCGAACTTTACCAGCAGGCACTTGCGGCAGATCCGGGCAACTCAGCCGCATTTGTCGGTATCGGCGTGCTGAAACTCCTGGAGGGGAAGAATTCCGAGGCAGCCATGGCATTCTCCAGTGCCCATAAATCCTCTCCCGAGAATGCCAAGGCCATCTGCGGTCTGGGGCTGGCATATGCGGCAATGGGCAAACAGAATGAAGCCTTTGATCAGTTCAGGGCAGCCCTGGCAATCGACCCCGAAGATCTGACCGCTCTCCATGAACTGCTCAAGGGTTCCTATGAACTCGACCGGCTTGACGAGGCGGAACCGGTGCTGCAGAGCTACCTCCGGTACCACCCGGCCGACAGTCACCTGCTCTTTTCCCTCGCCGGGCTCCGCTACCGGATGGGCAGATATCCTGAATCCCTCGACGTTCTTGAGCAACTCCTTCTCCTCAACCCGGATTACGACGGGGCTGCCGAACTTGTTCAACAGATCAACGCCATGCTGACCGGCGCTGAGGAAGAACAACAGCTTGCTGCCGTGACCTGATCTCCCGGGATGCCCCGGTGGAGTTCCCGACATCCCCTGTGAAAATATCCTGCCGGTACGACCAGGCCCGGCTCCGGGCCTGGTCCTCATTTCCCGTTCATCACCACCTTGTATTCCTCTGCCGCCATCGTTCAAAAATTTGACACAACCAGGTACTATCCCAAAAAACACTTCTATTTCATCATGTTACTACGTGGCACATCTATTGCTAACTAAGGATGGGCACCCATATGACCGGCATATACCGGGCAGGGTGACCTGAGACGGAGTGCGATCGCGGGAGTGATTGATGGAACTGTGGGAAAAAAACCTTGAAATGATGCGGTGCAAGGCCCCGGAGCTGGCCGCATGGATACAGGGCTGTACGGCATTTGAAGGGCTGTCCGTGGAACCGGCGAAGAATGGTGAGCCGATCGTCAAGCGGGACGGTGTCTGCCTCCACTCATCCTATGACCCGTCCCGAGAGGCCGCCGGCTGGCGAGGATCACTGAACATCGATCCCGGCCTCCCCCTGACGGTGCTCGGCCTCGGTTTCGGCTACCATCTGGAGGCCCTTGCCGAAGCAGGCTACCGCGGGGTCGTCGTTGAACCGGATCCCGCCCTGTTCAGCCTGGCTTTGCGCAATCGCGACCTGTCCACGGTTATGGAGCACTTCCGGTTCCTGGTCGGTGTCCCGCTGGAGACGATGCGGCGCTCCCACCGGGATCTTCTTGCCGGCCAGACAGCCGTTCATCCCGCTTCGCTACGGTCCAGTCCTGACTACATCGGCGCCCTGGCCGGCTATGCCTCTTCGCTGAACCTGGTACGCCGGGGAGGTTTGAAAATTCTCCTGGTCAATCCGATCTACGGAGGATCACTGCCGGCAGCGCATCATTGCGCATCAGCCCTGGAACTGATGGGGCATGAGGTGGAGGTGTTTGCTGCCGAATCCTTTGCCAAGGGGATGGCGCTGGCCGATGATTTCGGCCGGCCGGACAACCGCAAGACCTATCTGGGAGAGATGGCATCCTTTCTCTCCCGTGCCGTGGAGATGAAGGCCTGTGAATTTGGGCCGGACCTGGTACTGGCCCTCGCCCAGGCACCGCTTCTCCCCCCCGCGCTCGCCCGGCTGGAACAGTTGGGGATCCCCACCGCCTTCTGGTTCGTTGAAGACTACCGCCTCCTCCCCTACTGGCGGGATGTTGCAGCAGCGTACAGCTATTTCTTTGTTATTCAGAAGGGAGAATTCCCTGCCGAACTTGCCAAATGCGGGGTACGGCATCACGCGTATCTGCCGACAGCGGCATCTCCCGCAGTACACGCCCCCATTGAATTGTCCGAATCGGAACGGATCGAGTACGGTTCTCCGCTCTCGTTTGTCGGTGCCGGCTACTACAACCGGCAGCGTCTATTCCGGGGCCTCATCGATTATCCGTTCAAAATCTGGGGAAGCGATTGGCCGCTGGAACTGCCGCTAGCGAACTGCATCCAGCGAAACGCCGCCCGTATCGACACGGACACCTGCGTCAGGATTTTCAATGCCTCGGCCATCAATCTGAATCTGCATTCCTCCACCCATCTCAACGGCGTTGACCCGGACGGTGATTTCGTCAATCCCCGGACCTTCGAGATTGCCTGCTGCTCCGCGTTCCAGCTGGTGGACCGGAGGAGCCTGATGCCCGAACTGTTTGCGGATGACGATCTGGAGACCTTCGGCAGCCTGCCGGAACTGCGCGACAAGATCGACCACTTCCTGACCCGCCCCGAGGACCGTCAGCGCAGTGCCCGGAAGGGGCGGGACCGGGTTATGGCCGAGCACACCTACCAGGCCCGCATGGAGGAACTGCTTGCCCTCATGATCACCCGGTTTCCGGCAATTGCTGAAAAACAGCAGGGCCGCCTGAAAAAACAGGAATCCTTCATGACAGCCATGGCTGAGCACCACGGGATGCACGACCTGCTGGGACGGATTCCACCGGGAAAAGCGGTCACCCTGGAGGATATTTTCCGAGAAATCGGCACCAACAAAGGAAAGCTGTCAAGGGCTGAAAAGATTTTCCTCATGCTCAAGAATATCGAAGTCGTGCAGGTGGGGGCGCAATGAAAGAAATCCTGCTGTTAAGCCTGACACGCTTCGGTGATCTGATTCAAGCCACGCCGCTGCTCAGAGGCCTGAAAAAAGCCCACCCCGGAGCCCGGATCACGCTGGCGGTTGAAAAACACTTTACCGGGATACTGCCGCTGATCCAGGGATATGACCGGGTGTTCGTATTTGACAAAACCGAAGCGGCGAGAAGGATCAGCTGCGCCGATGATCCGTTGGCTGCATACCGGCATATGGAGGGGTTTGTCAGCCTGCTTGAGCAGGAACGGTACGATGCGATCATCAACCTCACCAGTGACCGGATGAGCGCATACCTGGTCTCTGCATTGAAGGCATCGCAGGTCTCGGGCATAACCGCTGCGGACAACGGTCAGCGGGTTATCAACGGCATGTGGGGTACCTACCTCTTCAGCGTATTGCTGGGAGACAACAGAAAGTACAACCGGATAAACCTGGTAGACAACTTCACGAAAATGGGGGGGCTTGCACCCGACGGACTGCCGGTGGAGCTGCATGAAACCTTAGAGGGAAAACGCTTTGCCGCCGGCTTCATCGAGCGGGAGGGTCTGGACGGGGTACAGCTCATCGGCATCCAGCTGGGAGCCAGCGATCCGACCCGCTGCTGGCCCGCGGAGAGCTTTGCCCGTCTGGCAGACCACCTGCAGACAAGACCCGGCGTTCGCACCGTTTTTTTCGGCAGTCCCGGAGAGAGGGTACTTGCGGATCAGGCCACCGCACTCATGAAGAGCCGGCCGGTCAATGCGGTGGGACGTACCGGTATCGAGGAGCTGTTTTCCCTCGTCAGGCACTGTTCCTTCCTGGTTACCAACGACACCGGCACCATGCATTTCGCGGCTGCCGGCGGCACACCTGTGGTGATGCTCTCGCTCGGCCCCGCCTCCTTCCTGGGCACCGGGCCTTACTCGGCGGGGAATCTGGCGCTGCAACCGAAGCTCCCCTGTTCCCCGTGCCGCTACATCTTTGAGTGCCACGATCCAATCTGCCGCAACGTCCTCTCCGTGGAGACGGTTCACAATGCCTGTCGGCTTATGCTGGGCGAGGGCGTGGCTGGTGCCGGCGACTTCCCGGACGTCGGGGTGTATCGCAGCCTCTTCGGCACGGACGGATTTCTGGATTGGCAGGGGCTGTACAATGTGGATACCGGGCTGGAGGAATTGACCGGACGATACGCGCTGCTCTGGAAGCACGTTCTGGACGGGGACCTCCCCCGCAAGCCGGAACAGAGGCATCCGCTCGCAGCGGAGCTGGAAGGGTTGTCGGCCCGCGGCATGAAGGTTACCGCAGACATCATGAATGCAACACGACAGAAACCGATCCCCCTGAAACGGATCGCCGCCCTTGGCGATGAAGAGGCCGCTCTTGAGACCGAAATCAAGCTGCTCGGCAGCTGTGACCCTACCATGGCGCCGGTGGTGGATTTCCTGACCCTGACGCGAGAAAACATCTGCAATGACAATCTGTATGCCATTGCCTCACGTACACACAGCCTCTACAAGCAGGGTCAGCAGCTTGCCGCCCACCTGTAGGGACAGCTCATTCCCGCAGCGGCACGCGGCACCGTATCCTGCGTGGAAAGAGCACCAGACATTTAGTGATTTTTAGATATCTGTCCAAAACCTTGGCATGAAGCTAAAGATTTGCCACTTTTCGCCGATTGATAAGAACAGGGGCATCGCTACTACAGGAGTCATACACCATGATAAAACTGACAAAACTTGACGGGGGTGAGATGTACCTCAACCCTGACCAGATCGAGATCATCGAGGAAACACCCGATACCCACATCACCCTGCTTAACGGCAATCGTTACCTGGTCCGTGAGAAGATCAGGGTGATCGTCGACAGGATCGTCGTATTCAAAGCCAGAATAGTCCGCCGCTCGGAATTGAGCATGCGGCAGAAGCATGTGAGTCGCCAGAATTGTAACAGTCCGGCGAAGGAATACCCGCGAGAGCGGGGAGAGTAATCCGGCTCTGCATTAGGTCCGGTATAATTGTGAAATATCTACCAACAGGGACTGACCAATGGATATAGCAACCATACTAGGTTTGATATTTGGCTTCGGCGCCGTCATCGGTGGCCAGGTGCTGGAAGGCGGCCACGTCAGCGCCCTCATCCAGCCCACGGCCTTTCTCATCGTGGCGGGAGGGACCCTCGGCGCAACCTGCGTCAGCTTCCCCCTCCACGGCATCCTGCAGGCGGCTAAAGACATTTCAAAAGCATTCTTTCCCCCCAAGGTAAGTCATGAGGCCATCATCAAAGAGATGATCGGCTACGCGGCCAAGGCCCGCAAAAACGGCCTGATCTCGTTGGAACAGGAATCCCAGTCCATCAAGGACACCTTCACGAAAAAAGGGGTCGCTATGGTGGTTGACGGCATCGACCCCCAGAAATTCCGCGAGGCCATGGAGATCGAGGTCAGTACCTTTGAAGAACATGCCAAGATGAGTGCCGAGGTCTTCGAGGCTGCCGGCGGTTTCGCCCCCACCATCGGTATCATTGGCGCCGTACTCGGCCTGATCCACGTCATGGAGAACCTCTCCGACGCATCCAAGCTGGGTGCCGGCATCGCCGTCGCCTTCGTGGCAACCATCTACGGCCTGATGATCGCCAACATCATCTGCCTCCCCATGGGCACCAAGCTCAAACATCGGGTCAAGGATGAACTGTTGCTCAAGGCCATGATCATCGAGGGGTTGGTGGCCATTCAGAACGGCGAGAATCCCCACTTTATCGAGCAGCGGCTCCGGGCCTACCTGCACGGAGAGCCGGAAAAGAAGGGCAAGTAAATGGCCAAAAAAGCCAAAAAACATGAAAAAGAACCCAATCACGAACGTTGGCTGGTCTCCTATGCCGACTTCATTACCCTGCTCTTCGCTGTCTTTGTAACCCTGTACGCCATGTCCCAGACGGACAAGCGGAAGGTCGAGGCGCTGGTCGCGTCGATGAAAGAGTCGTTCGGGAGCATGAAGACCGGCGCATCGGCCGAGAAGGTCAACATCGTGGAGGGGACCGATATCCGGATCATCCCGGCCATCAAGCCGGAGATTCTCACCCCGGGCAAAGGGGGGAGCGATGAAGGCGTGCATCGGAAACGGACCCATGCTGAAACAAAGGATTTTCAGGAAATCAAGACATCCATCGAAGCCACCCTTAAAAAAACCGGTTCCCAGGACAAGGTCAGCGTGGAAATCACCGAGCGGGGACTGGTGGTAACCCTGAAGGAGGCCGGCTTTTTCGACTCGGGAAGCTCCGACGTAAAGAAGAATTCCTACAACCTGCTGGCAAATGTTGCCGAGGCGCTGATGAATTACAGCAATCCGATCAGGGTAGAGGGCAACACCGACAATGTCCCGATCAGTTCCCGCTTCTTCAGGTCAAACTGGGAGCTTTCCACTGCCCGCTCCGCCAATATCATCCATTACCTGATCGACTATTACGGTTTCTCCCCGGAGAAGATCTCCGCAGTCGGCTACGGTGAATACCGCCCCATTGCGTCAAACGACGACGAAACCGGCCGCATGAAAAACCGTCGCGTCGATATCGTGCTCCTCGCCAATACGAAAGAGGGGGGCGAACCGTAACGGCCCGCCCCCCTTGTTCATTCTCCTCACGACCGTCGTCATCTTTGCAACGTACTACTCTCCAACTACGGGTACTACCCCCCTCTTCTAAAAACGCTTGCCGGCAAAGGAGTTCAGGATCCGGCGCTGTTCGGAAAAGATGAAGGAGATTATGGATTCCCGGTCCTTTTCACTGATGAATTGGAAACGGGCGGCAGTCATGTAGCTCTGCCCCTTTTCCCTTCCGAGGAGGATTTCATTGCAACGGAGCACCTCAGCGACGATGTGCACGACGCGGGAGGGGACAAGCGGCAGGAACAGGTTAAGGATGACCAGGGACTGGGGTTTGATGTACTCGCCGGATTTGAAACGTATCCCTCCTCCGCTCAGGTTTACCTGGTGAGGGGGGATATCGTCACGTCCATCCCACCTGACGACCTTGAAACCGTCGGCACAAGGAGACATAACCGGGGAGTGCTGTTTCAGCATCCCCAGCATGGAGATCCACTCTTCATGGACCTCGGTGACCTTCTGGCTCTCCGGCAGATAATAGTTGAGCGGCATAGAAACGTCGAGACGGAAATAATCCCGGGTCTGCTTCTCAATTACCTGCCCCGTTAGTCGCAGGAATATTCTTCTGCCGTAGATCTTCTGTACCAGGATCCCATTACAGCGACAGAGCGACCACCCGGTCCAGAAGGTGATAAACGTTGCGGCTCCTTCAGATGCGTCCACCTGACCGGGTATATCGTTGCCAACCATTTCAAGCGTCAGACGGTCCTTTTCGATGAACCGGACCAGGCCCGAAATATCAAGAAGTTTACCGTCAGCCAGCTTGATGCCGACTTTGACCTGGGTGTCCTCCTTGAAATACTGGGTGTATTCGCCAACTGCCGGAGCCATGTATGGGGGAGATCTCCTTAGTCAAGACTGTTGAGAAGTGTGGTAAATCTTTCCAACCAGGGTTTGACCTGGGGTGCAAGTTCGTATTCGAGCAGGTCGGTCAGCAGGACCATATCCTGCTGCTCCTGGGCCGCAACGATTTCCACCAGAATATCATTCAGTCCCGCAGCCACTCCTGCGGCATCGACCGGCATCGTGCCGAATTCAGGCAACTGCCGCGTCGCCGCGGTCAACGTAACAAACATTTCGAGGCCGTGGGTCAGCTCAATGAAATGCCCGTTTCCTTCCTGCTCGTTTCCTGCCCGGTACAATCCGGCCGTTACCAGGATGGATCGATGCAACTCCTCCAGGAAGACGCTGCCCTCCTGCACCAATTCATGCGCCGTGAATGCCCCGTCACCACCGGTGGCAGCACTATAACCGTCCGGTGCGGTTCCCGTCAACCGTTCAACGGCCTGACACCCCGTAGGAATTGCCTCAGGGGCACTGTTTTCGCGCGAGTACGCGCCTGCCGCACAGTTTTGCATATGATTCCTCCTCAACATGTTTGATAACAGCTGATCCATCTCTACCGGAGCACTCGCCCGACTGTTGTGCCGGCAGCAGCGATCAGGCCGTACCTTTCAGGGAAATTCTGTTTCCACTCTCACCGCTTCGATAACCGTGCAAGGCAACCCGTCCATGGGAGATCTCGGCAAGACTGCTCTTCAGCGATGATGCTTCCAACTGCGCAAGGGCAATCAGCAGGCCGTCTGCTTCGATGACCCGCTGCAGCACGGAGGCCTGACGATTGCGAAAGTTATCCAGTTCCGTACCGCTGCCGCTGTTACCGTTCCCTGCGAGACAATTCTCGAACCTTGCGGTAAAGGAATCAATCGCCGCCACGAGTGCCTGACGTTCTTCCAGAAAGGCATCGACCTCCTGGGGCTGCATGGTTTCAAACCGTTTCAGACATGCGACCGTAATGTTCTCGAGTGCCGTGAACAGTCCGTTTCCCTCGGCAAGTAATTCGACAAGTTCCGTGGTCATCCCATCCTCGCCACGCTGCGGCCCAAGCCGGACTCACGCTCTTTTTTTGCAATATCCGCTGCCTCTACCCAGGTATCTCGCATGGACGTCATAATCTTCAGGGCATTCTCCAGATGGGCAGGAGAGTTCTTGATATTGGCAGTAACAAGTTCATCGATAAGATAGCTGTACAACCGCTGCAGCTGCTGGGAAATATCCCCGCCAACCTCGTGGTTGAGCGTTTCCATCAGCTCCGCAACTATGGCATGTGTTTTACCGATGTACAGTCCTTTACCGGCCACATCCCCCTTGGCAAGCTTTTCTATGGCTATCTTGGTAAAATTAATGGCCCCATCGTAAAGCATAATGAGAATCTTCTCCGGATTAGACGTGGTAACCTGGACATTCTGGTACTGATTGTAGGGTGTAGCCATGAAAACCTCCGTATATGATCTTGTCATTCCGTTTTTATCGTCTGATTAATTTGATGAGTTGGTCATAGAATTGAGGACGCTGGTTAGCTGATTCCCCTGTGTCTGCAGAGAACTCACCAGCTTTTCCATGGCGGCAAACTGCTTGTTCATACTGGCCTCTTTCTGAACAACGAGACTCTCCATCCGTGCAATATTGTCGTCAATACCGCTTATCTGACTTTTCAATGTGTTGATCCTGCTTGCGATGATGCCGTTGCCGCTGTTATAAGCCGATATGAAGGGCTTCGTTATCTCGGTCAATTTTCGACTGAACTGTTCCGCCAGACCGTATTGATTATCAAGGAGGCCCGTGGTGGTACTGTTGCGGGTGAACAGATCGACAACTCCGTTGAAATTAGTACTCAATGCGGTGGCAAGTTTAGCGGAATCCAGCTCGAGGGTGCCATCCTGTTTGGTCTTGATGCCGATCTGTGAAGCCATCGAATAGGGACCGGTCACACCGGACACCGAGCTGCCCAGGATAGTCTGCAGGGCCGACTGTAGATTCCTGATTGTCGAATCACCGGAGAGAACCCCGGCCGATTTTGTTGCTGCATTATAGGCCGACTGCTGTTGAATGATGGTGACGGCGCTGTTGAAATTGCTGATAAAGCTGTTGATCTTGGCGGTCACTGCCGTGGAATCGTTGCTGATGGTGAACGAAGAGGAAGCTCCGCCCCCCTTCAGGAGATTCAGTGTCACCCCCGGGAGTGCATCGACCACCGTATTGGAGGTGCCGGTCATGCTGATGCCATCCAGGGTAAAACTTGCAGCTGAACCGGCCACATAGGTCGCGCCGCTCTGGGGAAAAGTCGGATTGCCGTATGCCGCGCCGTTCGGTGCCGCCGGCGGTGTAGCCATCCCGGTGAAATCAAGGGTGTAGTTCTTGGTGTCAAGTCCGCTGATCATCAGCCGGTAGGGGGATCCGGTACTGCCGTCGTTGATGACCGTGGCGGAGAGATTGCCTCCGGCGGCATTAATGGCAGCAGCAATACCGTTCAACGAGTTGTTCCCTTCGGCGATCGTCACGCTAATCGGGGTGCCCCCCTTATCATCACTGATGGTGAACGTCCCGGTATTGAAATTTTTGTCGCTTGCGCTTGCGTACCCGATGGCGGAAACCTGCCGCTGTGACGACGCCAACTGCGTCACCACCAGTGTATGGGTGCCGGTTACGGCTGCACCGGTTGCCTGGGCGGTCAGTACACCGCTATCGGCAACAGTCGTGCTTTTCGCTGCAAACGTGGCGGCGGTTTTCATGCCGGTTGCTACATCCTGCAGACTTTTGAGAGCGGTGTTCAGTTTATCGAACACATCTATCTTGCTCTGGAGGACTGTTTTCTGTTTTGTCAGAAGGGTCTGCGGACGCCGCTCGATTGCCATCAGTTGTGTAACAATGGTTTTGGTATCCATCGTCGATGCCAGACCGCTGAAAGTTACTGTCCCGGACATAGAACCTCCTGTTTTCCTATTAAAAGCAATTATGGTGCCGAGCGGAATTACCTTTTAATTTAAGCCAGTTATGATTTTGAAACGCCCTGTGCCGCTAACCACTTGTTTCAAAGTCAGAACTTTGACAACCCGATACCAGGGTTCTTCCCGCCGGCGCCATCACGGTTCCTACTAATAGTTATCGGCCATTGCCCGCATTTCTTAACAAAAAAGAGGGGGCACATGGCCCCCTCCGATTGTCCTACTGTTGTGCGTGATGATGCTACTGCAGGAGTCTCAAGGCCGACTGCGGTGAAGAGTTGGCCTGGGCAAGGATCGAAACGCCAGCCTGCACCAGGATATTAGCCCTGGTCATGTTGGCGGTCTCGGCTGCCACATCAACGTCCCTGATGCGTGACAGGGCGGCGCTGGTATTCTCGACGCCTACCTGCAGGTTGTTGATGGTCGACTGGAGACGGTTCTGAACGGCACCGAGCGTACCGCGCAGGGTAGAAACGCTTGCCAGGGCAGTGTCAATGGCACCCAGGGCAGCCTGTGAGCCAGCCTGTGTACTGACGGTCGTCGAGCCGATACCCAGAGCGGATACCGTACCGGCGGTAGTTGTCAGACTGATGGTGTCATTGGAAGTGTTGTTTGTCCCGACCTGGAAGCTGGTCGTTCCTCCTGCCCCGGCGATCCGGTCGATCTCGCTGGACAGCTGTTTGAACTCGTTCTCGATGCTGGTGCGCTGATTATCGGAAATCGTACCGGTGGCCGACTGCATGGCCAGTTCCCTCATCCTCGTCAGGATGTTGGTGGTTTCATTCAGGGTACCTTCAGCGGTTTGTGCCAGGGAGACGCCGTCGTTAGCGTTGCGAATCGCCTGAGTCATCGATTTTACCTGGGCATTCATGCCAACCGAGATTGCCAGGCCGGCTGCGTCATCAGCGGCACTGTTGATACGCATGCCGGACGAGAGGCGTTCCATCGACTTCGAGAGTGCGCCCTGAGTATTGGTCAGGTTGCGCTGTGCGTTAAGAGAAGCGATGTTGGTGTTGATTGTTAATGCCATGGTGTTCCTCCTTGAATGGTTGTGGCCTTTTCGGCATCGGACCAATCAAGTCCTCTACCGAAGGAGAGGCCATGTGTGGGCAATCCCTGCCCGACTCGGGGAATAATTCGACCCTCATCCCCACCTTGGGTTTGACGCTACGTTCTAAGACCCATTCGACCTCCTTTCGAATAACCATAGATTTTGGAGGCGTAGCCTTCCATTGGTTATGATAAATGTGCCCCGCGCGATTAACTGCGGGATTTAAAACGGTTCCGCCGTGCCCTACGCACAGAACACGGCGGAGTATCACTACGTATTATTGCAGCAGTTTCAATGCGGTCTGGGGAGACTGGTTGGCCTGGGCCAGGATCGAGACACCGGCCTGAACCAGAATATTGGCACGGGTCATGTTGGCGGTCTCGGCTGCCACATCAACGTCCCTGATGCGTGACAGGGCGGCGCTGGTATTCTCGACGCCTACCTGCAGGTTGTTGATGGTCGACTGGAGACGGTTCTGAACGGCACCGAGCGTACCGCGCAGGGTAGAAACGCTTGCCAGGGCAGTGTCAATGGCACCCAGGGCAGCCTGTGAGCCAGCCTGTGTACTGACGGTCGTCGAGCCGATACCCAGAGCGGATACCGTACCGGCGGTAGTTGTCAGACTGATGGTGTCATTGGAAGTGTTGTTTGTCCCGACCTGGAAGCTGGTCGTTCCTCCTGCCCCGGCGATCCGGTCGATCTCGCTGGACAGCTGTTTGAACTCGTTCTCGATGCTGGTGCGCTGATTATCGGAAATCGTACCGGTGGCCGACTGCATGGCCAGTTCCCTCATCCTCGTCAGGATGTTGGTGGTTTCATTCAGGGTACCTTCAGCGGTTTGTGCCAGGGAGACGCCGTCGTTAGCGTTGCGAATCGCCTGAGTCATCGATTTTACCTGGGCATTCATGCCAACCGAGATTGCCAGGCCGGCTGCGTCATCAGCGGCACTGTTGATACGCATGCCGGACGAGAGGCGTTCCATCGACTTCGAGAGTGCGCCCTGAGTATTGGTCAGGTTGCGCTGTGCGTTAAGAGAAGCGATGTTGGTGTTGATTGTTAATGCCATGGTGTTCCTCCTTGAATGGTTGTGGCCTTTTCGGCATCGGACCAATCAAGTCCTCTACCGAAGGAGAGGCCATGTGTGGGCAATCCCTGCCCGACTCGGGGAATAATTCGACCCTCATCCCCACCTTGGGTTTGACGCTACGTTCTAAGACCCATTCGACCTCCTTTCGAATAACCATAGATTTTGGAGGCGTAGCCTTCCATTGGTTATGATAAATGTGCCCCGCGCGATTAACTGCGGGATTTAAAACGGTTCCGCCGTGCCCTACGCACAGAACACGGCGGAGTATCACTACGTATTATTGCAGCAGTTTCAATGCGGTCTGGGGAGACTGGTTGGCCTGGGCCAGGATCGAGACACCGGCCTGAACCAGAATATTGGCACGGGTCATGTTGGCGGTCTCGGCTGCCACATCAACGTCTCTGATGCGGGACAGGGCGGCACTGGTGTTCTCAACGCCCACCTGCAGGTTGTTGATGGTCGACAGGAGACGGTTCTGGACGGCACCGAGGGTACCGCGCAGGGTGGAAACACTCGACAGGGCGGTGTCGATAGCGGCCAGGGCAGCCTGGGAACCGGCCTGGGTACTGACGGTTGTCGAGCCGATACCCAGTGCCGCAACGTTACCGGCAGTGGTCGTCAGGCTGATGGTGTCATTGGTGCCGTTGTTGGTACCGATCTGGAAGGAAACGGTTGTTGCGCCGCCGGAGATGCGGTCGATCTCGCTGGAGAGCTGCTTGAACTCGTTCTCGATGCTGGTACGCTGATTATCGGAAACCGTACCGGTGGCCGACTGCATGGCCAGTTCCCTCATCCTGGTCAGGATGTTGGTGGTCTCTGTCAGGGTACCTTCAGCGGTCTGGGCCAGGGAGACGCCGTCGTTGGCGTTGCGGATCGCCTGCACCATCGACTTCACCTGGGCGTTCATACCGACGGAGATTGCCAGGCCGGCTGCATCGTCAGCGGCATTGTTGATACGTAGACCTGAAGAGAGGCGTTCCATTGACTTGGCCAGTGCATTCTGGGTGTTGCTCAGGTTGCGTTGAGCGTTGAGTGAAGCGACGTTGGTGTTGATTGTGAGTGCCATGGTGTAAATCCTCCGTGAAGTTTTTTTCGGGAATCCTTTCCCGTTAGTTTAATAATCGGCAGACGGCCGAAGAACTTTAGAGTTTTTTTTATTATTTTTCAGTATGTTACATTAAAAAAGCGCCCCTTCCATGACACACGGGAGGGGCGCTTTTCTGTAAGTAATTTTTAGTCAGCTCGGAAGAGCTGCCTCCCCTATCTCCGTTCAGGGAGAGAGGGGGGCGCGCGACCTGTCAGTTTACTGCAGCAGTTTCAGGGCGGACTGGGGGGTCTGGTTGGCCTGGGCAAGGATCGACACACCGGCCTGAACCAGGATATTGGCGCGGGTCATGTTGGCGGTCTCGGCGGCCACATCAACGTCTCTGATGCGGGACAGGGCGGCGCTGGTGTTTTCGACATTCACCTGCAGATTGCTGATGGTAGAGAGGAGACGGTTCTGGACGGCACCGAGGGTACCGCGCAGGGTCGAAACGCTCGACAGGGCGGTGTCGATGGCAGCCAGGGCAGCCTGGGAACCGGCCTGGGTACTGACGGTCGTCGCGCCTATTCCCAAGGCCGTGACATCGCCTGCGGTGGTAGTCAGGCTGATGGTATCATTGGGGCCGTTATTGGTGCCAACCTGGAAGGAAACGGTTGTTGCACTGCCGGAGATGCGGTCGATCTCGCTGGAGAGCTGTTTGAACTCGTTCTCGATGCTGACACGCTGGGTGTCGGAAACGGTGCCGGTTGCTGACTGCATGGCCAGTTCCCTCATCCTGGTCAGGATGTTGGTGGTCTCTGTCAGGGTACCTTCAGCGGTCTGGGCCAGGGAGACACCGTCGTTGGCGTTGCGGATCGCCTGCACCATCGATTTTACCTGGGCGTTCATGCCGACGGAGATTGCCAGGCCGGCGGCATCATCAGCGGCACTGTTGATACGAAGACCGGAAGAGAGGCGTTCCATTGACTTGGAGAGGGCATTCTGGGTGTTGCTCAGGTTGCGCTGTGCGTTCAGTGAAGCTACGTTAGTGTTGATTGTGAGTGCCATGGTGTAAATCCTCCGTGATTTTATTTTCGGGAATCCGTTCCCTTTGATACTGTTATCGTCATTCTCCCGATGAACTTGAGTATTTTTTTATTGATTTCTGTAAAACGCGAAAGGACGGGCTTTCCCCGTCCTTTCTGACTCGGTTTTTCAGCACCTAAATCTTAATTCTTGATATATTTATTGCCTTCCTTCTTGACGAAATCCAGCAATTGGCCGACCGGAGCAACAGGCGCACCTTTGGTGATCAGTAGTACCGGGCTGGTAACCTCCGGCGACGGCTTGATCCCCTTGACACTGTCATCCGCCATGCCGAGCGGATCGATGCCGATGGCACCGGGATTACTGGCGACGCTCTCCTTGATCCCCTTGTAATCGGTAGTCTCCAGGTTCTCGGCCGTAATCTTCTCACCGTCCAGGATGATCTTGGTGAACAGGGCATTCTGGCCGGGGGAGTTTTTGCCCCAGACCACCAGCACCGGTTCATCGGCCCCGCCCACCTCTTTCCAGTTGGCAATTTTGCCGGTGAAGAGCCCCTTCATCTGCTCTTTGCTCAAGGTTGTGACCTTATTGGACGGGTGCACAAACACGACCGTCTTGTTGACACCGACCTCTGCAATCTGCAGGGCCCCCTTGTCCACCTTGACCCCGTCCTTCTCGGCACCGGCGATCATGCCGTCAATGCCGACTGCCGAAACCGCCACATCCAGCTGACCGGCCCAGAGCTGCTTAAGTCCATCCTTGGGGGTGCTTTGCAGGATAATGAGATTATTGCCGGTTGCCTTCTCAAACCCGCTCTTTACCGGCGCAAAGATGCTGGCGATGGAGGCGCCGCCCCCACCGAGCTTGATCTCGGCCGAGAATGCCGCCGTTGCAGAAAAAACCGCTGCCATCATCACAATCATGCACATCCGTTTGCCCATTAGAATCTCCCTCCGTGAATTATAGTGTGCTACTTGATCAGCCGTGAACCATCGCCCCGGATAAAATCAATCAGTTTCTGCACCTTGACAGAAGGGGCTCCCTTGGTAATCAGCGTGATAGGGCGGGCAACCTCCGGGGTCTCCGGAGACCGGACCGTACCATTCAGGATTGCCTGGGGGCCGAAACCTACCGCCTCGGGATTGGCCGCCACATTCTGCCTGATGTCCTCGGCAGTGGTAGCAACAATGACTTCGGTTGTGGGCTTTGCCCCATCCATGATGTGTTTTACAAACATGGCGTTTGTCCCCTGGGTCAGGCCTCCCCACACGACCAGCACCGGTGCATCCTTGCCGCCCACTTCCTTCCAGTTGCTGATCTTGCCGCTGAAGATGCCGGTCAACTGTTCCTTGCCAAGCTTTGCAACCGGATTGTCCTTGTGAACGATAACCACGATCCGGTCCTTGCCGATCACCACCTGACGATAGGCCGCCGGGTCTGCGACCGTTACCCCTTCTTTCTTCAGCAGGGCCATCCAGTCGTCGAATGAAAGTCCGGCTGCGGCTGCATCAACAACTCCTCGCTCCAGGTCAATATAAGCCTGCTTGGGACCGCTGGCCAGGATGCTCAGATCCAGTCCCGCAGCCTTTTCAAAGGCTGATTCCACCGGTTTGAGAACATTCTCCGTCGGCGCCGCCCCGGCACCGATCTTGACCTCTTCGGCCCAGGCCGATGCTACCATCGCGGCACCGAGGATGAAACAAAGCATAAGATTTCTGAACATGGACACCCTCCTCGTATGTGGTTGTGTTACAGCCTAAACCAGCCAACCATCTGCTGGAGATCATTGGCCAGACGGGCAAAGCTTTCCGATGTCCCCTTGATTTCACCAACGGAGACCGTCAACTGCCGTGTTACGTCGTGAATGCCGGTCATGGTACGGTTCACATCCTCGGCTGTCGCGGACTGCTCTTCCGTTGCCGTGGCAATGCTCTGCACCATTCCGAAGACCTGCTCCACATGCTCGACAATATCCCCCATGGACTTGAGGGTGCCGTCGATATGGCGGATGATCCCTTCGATCGCCTCCCGTTCCTTCTTCATGATCAGCACCGACGATTCGACCTCGTCGTGCATCCCCTTGACCGTGCGGCCGATCTCTTCCGAAGACTCGATGGTGCGGTGGGCAAGCTGCCGAACGCTGTCGGCGACCACCGCGAAACCGAGTCCCATATCACCGGCGCGGGCAGCCTCGATGGAGGCATTCAGGGCCAGCAGATTGGTCTGGTCGGCAATCTCCTTGATGATCTGGACGATCTCGTTGATGGCCTCAGACTTGACCCCGAGGGATTCGGTCTTCTCCGCCGACTGCCGGACAATTTCGGCAAACTGGTACAGCTCTTTCGAGGTGCTGTTAAGGGCCTTTTGCCCCTCTTGGGCGATGACTTTCATCCGCCCGGCCGAATCGGACGTGTTCAGGGCGTTTCCCGAGACCTCCTGAATGGTCTGGACCATTTCGGTCATGGCGGTGACGGTCGTCTCGATCCCACCAGACTGGAGGTGAGAGTTACGTTCCAACTCGTTGGCGGTGGAGGCCAGCTGGGATGAACTGCTGGCCACGGTTGACGTGGTATCGGTGATTCGGCCGACCATATCCCGCAGGTTGTGAACCATCTTTTCCATGGCGCCCTGCACCTGGCCGAATTCATCGTTACCCTTGCGGATGTTGCTGACATTCAGGTTGCCGTCTGCCACGCTTTCGGCAACCGTAATCAATTGATGCAACGGTTTGATGACCGAACGGAACCCCCAGACACCGAAGAAGGTGCCGATGATGGCCGCCACAGAGCCAATGGCAATCAGCAGGATCGTGCTGGTGGAAACCATCTTGTTCACCGAGGCGATGGCCTTTTCCTGCTCCCCGCGGGCCGCCGTGACGGTTTCCTTCCCTTTTTCTGCCTGCCGGATCACGATCTGGCGCAGCTTTTCACCGATAATCACCGCCTGGTCGCGAGCAGTTATGTGGCTCTTTAAGGTTGCGACGATACCGTTGGCGGCGAAGAGTTCTCCCCGAATACCGGAGAGAGAGGACTGCACGCCGTTTAGGATCTTGAGTTCATCCTTTACCCCCAGTTTCCCAAGGGAAGCATTCAGTGACTTGGTCAGTTCCCCGATCTTGCTGAACACCGCATTGATTTCGGGGACCAGCCGATCAATGTCAGCAACGTTTTGCAGCATGAACAGCTTGCTGGAGTAACCTTCCAGGGACATACCCAGCGCAACCAGTTCGGAGTTGCTGATCAGAATGCTGTTGGCGGCATTTGACGCCGAGAAGATTGACCCCTGCCTGCCTGATTCGATGCCGAACTTCTCGTTGGCCAGGCTGGCCTCCTGCTCGAGGGCAAGAAAGAGGGCATTGACCTTTTCGGCCGCATCCCTGCCGGCGACAGCGGCCTTCTCACGGGCCTCATCCGTTTTGGCCGACAGGGCCGCCCCCTGGAGTTTTGCATACTCATCCATCCTGGCGGAGATCGCCCTGCAATCCTCGGCAATCTGATCGTTATCCTGCAGATAGGTGTTCTTGGATATTTTGCCGTTGACGGCGTTCATCTTTCCCTTGGCGATCAGTACGGTGGTGCTTTTCTGGGCGCCCTGCATCTCGAGCATGATCATCTGCAGGTCCTTGATCAGGTTCCGCAACTCTTCGACGCTGCGGAGCCGCCCCGAATGCTGACCGGTATCCTTGAGGGCCGCAGCAAAGGAATTGGAGCGCCCCGTCTGCAGGATCCTGATCCTCTTTTCCAGTTCCTTCAATTTGAGCGATGATTCTTTCAGACGTTGCGAGACCTTTCGGTTCGCTTCGTTGGCCCCCGCTTCGCTCTTCAGTTTATTGGCAGCAACCTCGAACAGTTCCTGCCCGATCTTCATCAATTCGTCATGGGTCTCGAACTTTGAGTTGGCCATCTCTTCCAGCGCCTGCTGCGACGTTTTGACCGACAGCAGCGATTTCTCGGCCTCGCCGCGAAAGGTCTGGTACTCCTTCATGTCACGCGCTGCATTGACCTTGACCAGATCGGTGATCGCCCCCTGCAGTTCCTTCTGGAACTCAATGGTCCGAATCTGGTACGGGGTGCTTTTCTGGGTCAGATAGGACAGCTTCCCCTTGATGAAGGTCATGCCGAAGATACTGGTGATCACGATGGACCAGACCGCAACGGCACCGATGACCATATTTAGGATGAGCTTGGTTTTGATCTTCATGGAACTCTCCGTGCCCCCCATCTCCCTATGACAGGGTAAGGGTCAATAAATAATTGCTGGTTTGCCTGTATTCATTATCGACACGGTTAAGAAAAACATTAGCCTCAGACCTTCCCCCGACCTCCTGACAGGCACACGATAAATCGCTATAATTCAGGCATGTTACACCACTATCGCCGCGTTTAACCGCACATTGCAAAACAATTATAATGTATCCCGGCTATGCATGGTGGTTGTGTAAATTTGAATTAATGATGGGGGGAGGGGGAGCGTGCGGCCGATCCATGCTGAAACGGATTCCGTCGGATCCGTTGAAATGACCCGCCGGCCCGCTCAGGCAGGGAGAAGTACCCCTGAGATCATTATCGGTCAATACAGTTAATGATCCTTCGACATGTCGGGACAGAATGTCTGCTGAAGTGAAGAAACAAGGTGGTGCACGGAGAGGATCGAAAGGCGTGAGGAAATGGGGTGCCGCGTCGAGGGTGATCGCTGTTGCCTGTTTCCGCCCGCGCCGTATCGGCGCGGGCGGATGCAGGTTCAGGCAGCGGCAAGCCCGAGACAGCTGTAGAGAGAGGGGGTCAGAGGAACGCTCAGGGGTAAATGTGCCGTCTGCACCTTGATCTGCGGCGCTGGTTTCTGTTGTTCGAACAGCACGTGCCGGCAGGCATAGGTGTTTTCCAGCACCATCTGCAACGCAACCATCCGCCGTGAATTTATCACGATCGGCCCCTGCAGGTTGACGGTGATCTTGCGGGGATCCGGAGCCATGGTGACCACACAGAGCAGCACCGTCTCATCGCCCGGTTCAAGCTGGAGACGCTCACACTCCTCCCGCATCAGCTTCACCTCGTATCCGGGCACAAAACGGACTGGGTCCACTACCACAAATGCCAGGTCGGGATTTTCAATTGCCTGAAGCCAGCAGAAGGGGCCGCCGTTTTCGGGGTGCAGGATAGTAAAGCTGCGCTCGTTGAATCCGACCATACCGTCAGGCATGGTAATGATTTTGCTATCCTCGATTTCCAGCTCTCCAAAACGCGCAGTAGAGATTTTCACGGTCTACTCCTTTTCCTCATCGTTCATGAGGTTCACGATCTTTTCGAAGTCATTCATATCCCAGTACGCCGCCAGCCGGTTCTGCTCTTTGACCTTCAGATACACTTCCTCACGGTAGATCCGGTATTCGGGTGGAGCCTCCACCCCGATCCTGATATGGTTGCCCTTTACTTCCAGCACCTTGAAGATGATATCGTCACCAATCGCGATCGCCTCGCCAGCCTTCCTGGTTAACACTAACATTGAGCCCTCCCTGGCCTGTTCAAGGCGGAACGGTCGCGCGTCCGCCTTCTGTACCTATAATCGGCAACCTGATGGCGAGCCATCACTGCCGTTGTTTCTGTCCGCTGCTACCTGAGAAAATCCAGCAATGACATCTGGGCCGACTTGGCCGAAACCGACAAAGCCGCCTGAAAAGCAGTCTGCTGTGTGGTGAGGTCGCTCATGACCTGCAGGAAGTCCGCATCCTGCTTTGTTGAAATCACCTTGTTCAGACTGATCTTCGTGGCACTGTTCGTATCCGCCGCACTCTGCACGCGATTCAATCGGGATCCCACATCACCACGCAGGGCAAGAATCTGGTTCTGCCCGCCGATCAGAGATGGGAGCACATTCCGGACGCCGTCGGCATCATTAGCCGTGAGTGCAGCAGCCATGGCATCAAGCGCTCCGATAATATCCACCCCGGTGCTTCCCGGTGGTGTCCCCCCCCTGAGCATCTGGCCTCCGGAAACATTGATCGGAACAAATGCCCCCCGATCCACTTCCATGGCAATCTGGTCGTCTGTGCCGCTGAAAGCCCCGGTTGTTGCATCGAAGGGGGGCTTGTCATTGACGAACCCGCCGAAAATATACTTCCCTCCCACCTGATTATTACCAAGCTGGATCAGCTGGTTCTTCAGCTGGTTCACTTCGTTGACGGCGATGAGTCGCTCCTCCGCGCTGTAGGTCCCGTTAGCCATCTGCACGGCAAGTTCCCTGGCCCGGGTAACCACATTACCCATATCTGCCATGGTGCTGTCGGACTGCTCCAGCCAGGCGTTGCCGATGGTGATGTTACGGCCGTACTGCTCCGCATCCTTGAGCAGGTTTTTCAGATCGAGCACCTGCCTGGCCGAGACCGGGTCATCACCGGGGGTGTTGAGTTTCAGGCCGGACGAGGCCTGCTGGTTGAGCCGTTCAAGACGGGCCGCTCCCAGCTGGAGATTGCTCAGTATATTGCTGGCTATCATTCTGTCGGTGATGCGCATATCCCCCCCCTACCGAACCATGCCGAGTACGGTGTCGAGCATATCCTGGCCAGTGGTGATCAGCCGGGCTGCGCCCTGGAATGCCTTCTGGTATTTGGTGAGTGCCACCAGTTCCTCATCAAGGTTAACCCCTGACACCGAATCACGAAGATTATTGAACTGTTTGAGCAGGGCGGTATTCTGGGCTACTTCCTGCTCCGTCCCCTGAACCGCCAGACCGACCTTACCCACCAGTGCACCGTAAAAACCTGACAGGGTGTTGCTGCCACCGGTCATCGCCAGTGCCTTGCCGGAAAGATCGGCAAGCGCCAGGGCGTTGACATTGTTGCCGGTGCCGCCGCCGGCAAGAAGAGGATTGGTTGAAGCCGCAGCAATTGAGGTGATGTCGGTTATATTCAAGGACATGGTCCTGCTGTAGCCGGAGGTAAACGTGGCCGGCGGTACCGGCGCAGCCGGGGCGGTGAAGAAATCCTGCCCGGTACTGCCGTTAAGGCCGAAACCGGTGGTATGAACGCTGTTCACCTGGTTGGCCAGGGTGGTGGCCAACTCATCCAGATGGTCGAGATAGCTGTTGACGATGACATCCCGCACATACAGTGCGCCGCCCAGTTCTCCGTTGGATCCGGAACCGCCTGAAACCAGCGGTGTAATGTCGGTGCCGGTTGGACTCCCCGGTCCGTTCAGGATGACGCTGTACAATCCCCCGTTGGCCGGGTCGGACTGCAGGGTAAGTTGAGATGCATTTTTCCCACCGACCAGCTGCGGACCCTGGATCAGGCTGACATTCACCGAGCCGTCCGGCTGTTCAAGCACCGTGATACCAACCTTTTGCGACAGATCCTGAATCAGGACATCGCGGCTGTCCTTGAGCAGATTGGTATTGGCGCCGCTCAATTGGGCCGTCCTGATCTGTTCGTTCAGTGTGGCAATCTGCGCGGTAGTCGTATTGATGGAGCTGGTAATGGCATCGAGTGACTGGTTGGCGTCACTTTGCACCGTGTTCAGTGAACCGTTGACCTGGTGCAGATTGTCAAGAAAGGTCTGGGCCTTGGAGAGCACGGCCTGCCGCTCGGCAGAACCCTGGGGATTCATTGCCAGGTCCTGCCAGGCGGTAAAGAAGTTTTCAAGGGAGGTCCCGAGACCGCTGCCGCTCAGATCTCCGAAAAGCGGCTCTATTCTCTGGAGGGCCGTCTGAAGAGTACTCTGCTCGCCGCCGGCGCTGGTGGACGAAAGTATCCGCGCCTGCACAAAACGGTCGTAGCTCCTCTGCACCGATGCAAGCACGACGCCGTTACCTACCGGCGGAACCTGGTACGGATTGATCGGCGCCGTCTGAAGCACCGGTGTCTGGCGCGAATAACCGGGGGTATTGACGTTGGCGATATTCTCGCCGGTCACGTCCATTGCCGCTTTCTGGGCCAGCAGTGCTGTTCTGCCGATATCAAGCAGGCCGTTGAGACTCATATCAGATCTCCCGCCGGAGGATGCTCACCCCTGCCATGCCATTGCTGATCCGCCCCTGGGCACCGTAGGTATCGCACCCGCCGAGCATCCGGGCACATAATGAAAGGGAACTGTTGATCATGCCGTTTGACTTTTCCAGTATCCTGCGGTTGACCTCATGCTGGCGCTCGACGGTCCTGGCCCGAGTCACCAGCCTCTGCTGCAGGGGGGCAAGCCGTGCCTGTTCCCGGGTTCCCGCAACGGAGAGCAAACCGGTCAGGTTCGGTGTCTCCGTGCATCCCAGTTCAGTGCCGGCCTCCCGCAGCAGCCGTACCCCTTCCTCCCGGAATTTTCCCAGCCTGGCCATGATCTGCATCTTGCGGCTGCTGTTTTCCGCCAGCTGCTTCAGATCCAGATCAACGATGCAGCGCTGCTCTTCGTCAAGCGCCGAGGCCAGATCATCGAGGACCTGCTCGTTCTCGCTCAGGAGCGAGATGAGGTTGTCCATGCTACCTGCCATGGAGCTCTCTCCAGGTCTGCAGCATCTTTTCGGCCACCGCCTTACCCTCCACCTGGTAGGTTCCGGCCTCGATCTGCTCTTTCAGCTTGGCGACCTTGTCGGCCCGGAAATCAGGGGCGACCTGCATGGTCTTCTTCAGCCGCTCGATCTGCGAACCGTTGGCGGAAAGTTCCACCCGGTCGCCGATCCGGCCGCCGGCACCGTTCGACTTTTCTCCGGATACAGTTGTGGTGTCGCCCTTTTCGACCGCTTCACCTTTGAATTTGTTCAGGGTGGGCAGCAAGTGCTCGTTATCGATTTTCATGATTAACCTCAGTTTTGGTGCTCGTGGCTGTTGTGTCATAGCTGTTAATACCTTGACCCTGCATGCAGAGCTGACGTTCCAGCATGGCTGTCAACCCGGTTCCGCCCTGTTCCGCCAGGGTTTTGGCGTATTCCTGGTCAAGCAGGGAGCGGTAAATCTCTTCCCCGTGACCGCCGCCGGTGAGTTTGTCCTTCCCTACGGTTTCCCGCATCGACTTGAGCATCATGCCCACAAACAGGGCTTCGAACTCCTGGGCAACCTTTCTGGCCTTCGTCGCCTCGGCACCGGCCTGTTTCCCTCCGGTACCCGCTGCCCCTGTCGTCAGGGTTTCCGTACCGACCGTCGGCAGACTCCCCTGTATTCCTGACATGATGTTCATCGTTCCTACCTCACCTATCGTCGCGATACACAAAAACTTTAATTTCCTTTGTCAGGAAATCCCTATATCACCGTTAACTCGGCCTGTAATGCGCCGGCCGCCTTGATGGACTGCATGATCCCGATCAGGTCCCGCGGCGTCACGCCGAGGGTATTCAGCGCCCGGACCACTTCGCCGATGCTGGCCCCTTCGCGCAGTACCGCCAGACCACCCTCGTCCTCTTTCACGCTCATCTTGGTCCTCGGCACCACCTTGGTCTGGCCGGTCTTGCTGAAGGGTGCCGGCTGCGATACCTGCGGCGTTTCCTTGATATACAGGGTCAGGTTGCCGTGGGACACCGCCACCGTTGACAGGCGGACGTTCTCGCCCAGGACAATGGTGCCGGTCCGTTCGTTCAGCACTACCTTTGCCACGTTATCCGGCTGGACCTGGAGCGATTCCAGATCGGCGACGAATTCAACCGCCCGGCCGAGGTATGCCTCCGGAAGCTGCAGATTGACAGAACCGGGGTCGCTGCAACTGGCGAACTTACCCTGGAATTTTGTGTTGATGGCGGCGGCCATGCGGGTGGCTGTGGTGAAATCCGGCTGATGCAGATTGAGACGGAGGCTGCTCCTCCCCGCCAAGGCATTGGGGATCTCCCGTTCTACCAGCGCCCCGCCGGGGACCCGGCCTGCCGTCGGGTGGTTCTTCTGTGCCGATGAGGCCTGGCCGCCATAGGAGAATGAGTTGGTCAGGACGCCCCCCTGGGCCATGGCATACACCTGACCGTCCCCCCCCTTGAGCGGGGTCAGCAGCAGGGTGCCGCCGGCAATACTCTTGGCATCCCCCAGGGAGGAGACCAGGACATCGATGTTCGTCCCCTGTTTGGCAAACGGGGGGAGGTTCGCGGTAACCATCACCGCCGCCACATTTTTGACAGAGATGTCGGCCCGGTTGACGGTAATCCCCATCCGCTCCAGCACGTTCACCAGTGACTGGACCGGGAAGCGGGTCTGGTCGCCGTCACCGGTGCCGTTCAGACCAACCACCAGGCCGTAGCCGATTAGCTGATTCTCTCGGACGCCGTCAAAGCTGGCGATATCCTTGATCCGGATCGCATAGGCCGACTGGACCGTTGCCAGAAGGAGAATTGCTATGACAAGAAACTTTTTCATACGATCTCCACGTTGCGGCCGCTTAGAAGGGCCAGACCTTGTCGACGACACCCATGAGCCACCCCGGCTGCTGACGGTCGCTGATGACACCCTTGCCGTTGTAGGCGATGCGGGCATCGGCGATCTGGGTCGAATTGATCAGGTTGTCGGGGGTGATGTCGCGTGAGCGGATCGTGCCGGTCAGGACTATGATCTGGTCCTCGTTGTTCACCAGCACGTTGCGCCGCCCTTCAATCAACAGGTTCCCGTTGGGGAGGACGTCAATCACCCGGGCTGCGATGGTGGCATTCAGGTTTTCCTTGCGGGTGGTGGAACCGCTCCCCTTGTACGACGTGCTGGCATTGGCGTTCATCAGCTTGCTCAGATCCATCCATTTGTTGAGTCCGGCCTTTTCCAGCCCCATGAAGTTGGGCATGCCGGCGGCGAGATCGGAAGCGCGGGAGGTATCGGTCGTCGCCTCCTTGCTGGCGCTGGCCGTTTCCGAGATAACGACCGTCACGATGTCACCCCTGGTACGGGCCTTGAAATCCTCCGCCAGCCCACCGGTTCCCTGGAAGAGGGAGCCGCTGGCATAACTGGGCCGCGGCCGGTCAAGTTGCTGTTCATGGGCAGGAAAGCGGCTTTCCACCACCTGGTGGGCACAACCCGAGGCGCAAAGCGCCAGCATGATCACGAGCTTTTTCATGTCAGAACTCCACCCGAACCGTATTGGCGTCCACCACCACCGCCGGCACATCCTTCAAAGCGCTGATGTTCTGTACCATGACCGTATCACCCTCAGCACCGTTGCCCCGCGCCTTGCCGGTGGCTGTGATCCGGAACGAGCTGTTCTCGGCCACGATCGTCACGGTCTGGCCGCTCTTGACGAGGGGAGGTTTCTCCAGATAATCGGCCCGCACCGGCGCATTGCCGCGCATGCCGATGCGGACCCGCTTGCCGATGGCATCGGCCACGGTGCGGCAGAGCCTCCCCTGGGCCGTTGCCAGGTCCCGCTTCTGCAGCGTCACGTCACCCTTCTCCACCATCTCTCCCCGTTCCATGGGCCGGGCAGTTACCACCATATCGGCCAGGGCCTCCACCTCGACATTGAGCGGGATATTCCGTTCCACCTTGTCGTTGACCCTGACGATCAGTGCCAGAGAACCGCGTCCCCATCCTTCCCACTCCCGGGGTGCGACCACTTCGTAGGTAGTACTGCCGACAGGGATGCTGACCTCGCCGCTGAAACCGAGTTTTTTCAGGTTCAGTTCCACGTCCTGACGGTCGGTTCTCTGACGGATAAAATCGGTGACCACCTGACGGACCTCCGCCTCCTTCAGCATCCGGCGTTCGGCCGCCGGTGCGTTCAGCGGGCAGAGGGCCATCAACACAGTTACGACCATCACTATTGTTGTAATCGTTTTTTTCATCTGTAATCCCTCATGGGATGAGTTTTTTTCGCAAGGTCAAAGAATCTCACAGATTAACGCAGAGATTGCGGAAAAGACTCGTCCCCCTATCGACGGATGTTGTTCGCCTGCTGCAGCATCTCGTCCGCCGCCTGCACCGCCTTGGAGTTGGTCTCGTAGGCCCGCTGGCTCATGATCATGTTGACCATCTCTTCCATGACGCTGACATTGCTCATCTCCAGGGCACCCTGGCTGATGGTGCCGATGCCGTTTTGGCCGGCGGTACCGGTGTTGGCAGTGCCGGATGCATCCGTCGGCTGCACCAGATTGTGACCGAGATTGGAGAGTCCCCCCGGATTGGAGAAGGTCGCCAGCTGGATGGTGCCGACGCTGGTCGGCGCGTTCTGGCCCGACTGCATGACCGAAACGGTGCCGTCGTTGCCGACGGTGATCTTGGAGGCGTTGCTGGGGATGACGACCCCCGGTATCAGCGGATACCCGTCGGAGGTGACCAGTTGTCCCGTGCTGTCCTTCTTGAACGAACCGGCCCTGGTATAGGCGGTGCTGCCGTCCGGCATCTTGATCTGAAAGAAGCCGTCCCCTTCAATGGAGAGGTCCAGCTCGTTATTGGTCTGGGTCACGTTGCCGGCGGTATATACCTTGTTGACAGAGGCGGTCCGGGAACCGAGGCCGATCTGGATGCCGGCAGGGATCTGGGTCGAACTGGTGGAGGGGGCACCGGTGGTCTTTACGCTCTGGTACATGAGGTCCTGGAAGTCGGCCCGGCTCTTCTTGAAGCCGGTCGTATTCACGTTGGCCAGGTTGTTGGCGATGACGTCGATATTGAGCTGCTGTGATTGCATCCCGGATGCCGCTGTCCATAATGCTCTGATCATGATACCTCTCCTTTTACCTTCTTCCGTTCGTCATTCAGGCCGCAGAACTACACTTTGCCCAACTCGTTGGCGGCCTTCCCGGCCACGTTGTCAAAATTCTGGACCACCTTGACACAGCTTTCGTAAAAGCGGGTGGCCTCGATCAACTGGGCCATCTCCGCCATGGCGTTCACATTCGACTCCTCCACAAAACCCTGCCTCACCACGGTACTCTTAACGGGCTGCGCCACGACCCCCGCATCGGGGACAAACTGGGCGCTGCCCATCTTCTTCAGCTGATACGGCTTGGGAAAATCGACGATATCGAGGGTGGCTGTCTGGTTGCCGTCAACATAAATACCCCCCTTTTCATCGACGATCAGCTTGCCGCCATTGACCGTAACCGGGTTGCCGCTGGCCAGCACCTCGTATCCGTCCGCATTGACCAGTTTGTTCCCCTCGCCGATATGGAAATTCCCCTGACGGGTATAGGCCGGCCCGTCGGGGGTTTTCACCACGAAGAAACCGTCGCCGTTCAGGGAAAAGTCAAAGGTGTTGCCGGTCTGCCGCTGCTCGCCGGACGAGAAGTCAGTACCGAAGACAACCCCGGAGTGGATCGGGAGCGCTGTCGGAGAAGCGGCAGCCTGTGACGGGTTTTTGACATCGTTCAAAATACTCTGAAAGGTCATGCGGTCACGTTTGAAACCGGTGGTATGCACATTGGCCAGGTTACTGGAGATCACGTCAAGCCGTTGCTGGGCTGATATGTTTCCTGAAAGTGCTGCATACATTCCGCTGTTCATCTGAGAGCCCCTTCTGATTCGTTGTGGGATCGCCTTCACCTGTTTTATGCATCCAGCGTGCCAAATTCTATTTTAACCAATAATTCAAGTTGGTTACGGCACAAACGCCAAAGCTCCTTACCCGTGACAGCACCATCTGCTGCCGGGACAAGGAGTCGCGGTAATTCCTATGACCGGGTGGTCAGCCGGTGTGTGATCTCAGTTTCGACCTGAGCCTGACGATGGCCTGGCTGTGCAGCTGTGATGCCCGTGACTCGGTGAGCCCCAGCACGGCGCCGATCTCTTTCAGGTTAAGCTCCTCGTAATAGTAGAGGGTGATAACCATCCGTTCCTTTTCCGGCAGACAGTCGATGGATGAACCAAGGGCCTCCACCAGCTGCCGCGACTGCATCTGGTCCTGGGGGTTAACGGCGTTGGCATCGGCCACCGTATCCAGAAGGCTGACACAGCCCCCCTCGTCATCCTCCCATGATTCATTGAGACTGACGATGGAGAAGGTGTGCACCTCCTCCAGCAGGCGGTGGTATTGGTCAAGGGTCAGTCCCATCTCCGCCGAGATCTCCTCGCCGGTCGGATCGCGGCCCAGTTTCTGGCGCAGCGCCGAGAACTCCTGTTCCAATTTCTTGTATTTGGTGCGCACCGAGCGGGAAAGCCAGTCGTGGGACCGCAGTTCATCCAGCAACATCCCTTTGATGCGCTGTTCGGCAAAGGTCTTGAACTGGATACCGCGGGCCGGTTCAAACCGCTCGGCCGAGGTGATCAGCCCCATGACGGCGGCGCTCATCAACTCCTCCTCGTCGAGGTGGGGCGGCAGATGGGCCACGACCCGCTTGACCAGATACTTGGCCAGAGGCAGGTGGGACAGGATCAGTTCATCACGGCTGGCGAGTGTCCCCCGCTGGGACTCCTCTGCGTACATCTTGAGCTGGCAGTTCATACACACCTCACTGCGTGGGCAGGTTCATAAAATCTGCGGAACAGAAACTGGATGTTCCCTTTCATCCTGAATTCCACCGGTTCTTCAATCATATGGCGGGCCAGGGTGGTGAAGCAGTACGATACCGTGGCCCGGGGAAAGAGCTGCACAACGGGCCGCTGGCGACGTGATGCGTCGAGCTGGCGCTCGTCGCGGACCACGCACCCCAGGTAGTCCAGTGAGACGTCGAGGAATTTGCTCACCACCTGGGACAGTTTCTTGAACACCTGCAACCCCTCGTTGTCGTCCCGCGCCATATTGACCAGGACCTTGAAACGGCTTTCGGCATGGTATTTCGACAACAGCTTGATCAGGGCATAGGAGTCGGTAATGGAGGTCGGTTCCGGGGCAACCACCAGCAGGATCTCCTGGGCGGCCACGTTGAAGTAGGTCACGTTTTTCGAGATACCGCTCTCCGTATCGATCAAAATGATGTCGAAATCCTCGTCGAGCATCTCCAGTTCGTCCATCAAACGGAGGCGCTCGCCGCTGTCCAGGTCCGTATAGCGCTGGACCCCCGAGCCGGCGGGCGCCAGCTTGATCCCTGCGGGACCGTCTATAACGATCTCCCCAAGGCTCATCTTCCCGCTGAACACGTCGTTGAGGGTATGGGCAGGGTTGAGCCCCAGCTGCACGTCAATATTACCCAGCCCCAGGTCGGCATCGATGACCAGCACCTTTTTTCCCGCATTGGCAAAGGCCACCGCCAGGTTGATCGTGACCGTGCTCTTGCCGACCCCCCCCTTGCCGCTGGTAACGGAGATGATGCGGGGTGACAAGCGCGTCACCGGCTGCAGCGACTCAAGTCGCGGTTCGGTCATGTCGCTCAGCATCCCCACCGCCATCGTGCGCAGGGTATCCGCCTGGTCTCCACTCATG
>CAZSTJ010000003.1:0-35536 GCA_964609805.1 uncultured Geobacter sp.
CCCCCTGGTACAGCGATATGCAGTTTCGCGTATTAGCGCTTGGAGAACTGGAAGCGGGCGCGGGCTGCTTTGCGGCCGTACTTCTTACGCTCTTTGACGCGGGAATCGCGGGTGATGAAGCCGGCCTTCTTGAGGCCGCCACGCAGTTCCGGATCGTAACCCAGCAGGGCTTTGGTGATACCGTGACGGATTGCGCCGGCCTGGCCGGTGTCGCCACCGCCCTTGACCGTCACAAAGATGTCGAACTTGCCGATGTTCTCGGTCAGCTCAAGTGACTGGCGGGCGACCATCTTGGAGGTCTCGCGGCCGAAATAGTCCTCAATAGACTTGTTGTTGACGGTAATTGCGCCCGAACCCGGCTTGATCCATACTCTGGCTACCGATGTCTTGCGCTTGCCTGTGCCGTAAAAGGTTGCTGCTGCCATATTCGTGTTTCTCCCCGGAGAATTAGAGTGTCAGATTCTTGGGCTGCTGGGCGTCATGCGGGTGGTTGGCACCGGCATACACCTTCAGCTTCTTCAGCATGTGCCGTGAAAGCTTGTTCTTGGGGAGCATCCCCTTGACGGCACGCTTGATCAGTTCGATCGGCTTTTTGTCCAGCATCTCGCCGGCGCTGACTTCTTTCAGGCCGCCTACATAACCGGAGTGATTGTAGTAGATCTTGTCAGCCAGCTTGCGGCCGGTAAGGGCGATCTTCTCGGCGTTGATGACGATGACGAAATCACCGGTGTCGACGCTGGGGGTGTAGATAGCCTTGTTCTTGCCGCGCAGGACGTTGGCTATCTGGGTGGAGAGACGACCGAGGACCATGTCCTGAGCATCAACTACATACCAGTCGCGTTTTACGGTTTCGAGTTTTGCAACTTCTGTTTTCATAGCTTCCTCACATAATCACTTCATGAAACCGCGGTGAGCGGATCACGACTTTTTTTGAAGAGGTGTAAAATACGTAATGCCGGGTGACATGTCAAGAAAAAAAACATTTCTCTGCGCCGGCCGGGTTATCGAGGTTGTCAAACGCCCTCAATCATGCTACAAACGCCGACTGGAGAAGTAAAAGTATCCGCGGGGTTAATAGAATTATGAGCATCACGATTGCAGACGTGGAGTATGTTGCCCGGCTTGCCCGACTGGAACTGACGGAGGACGAAAAATCGCTCTTTGCCGGTCAGATGGGTGCCATTCTCGGGTATGTGGAGAAGCTTAAGGGGCTCGATACGGAAGGGGTTCTGCCGACGTCGCACGCGGTGCCGATGGAGAATTCCTTTCGAGAGGACCGCTCTGTGCCGTCTCTCGGTGTTCAGAAGGCGCTGGCCAACGCACCGGACCGGGCGGAGAGCTTTTACCGGGTGCCGCGGGTCATAGAATAAATACACTTAGGTTACGGATTGAGGCGCCGGTTGAGACCCGTTCTTGCCCGGTGCCGTGTCACTGCCTTTGAAGCGGAGATTGTGATTGATGGAACTATATGATCTGTCCATAGGTGAACTGCACCAGAAGTTGAAGAGCCGTGAGGTGTCTTCGGTGGAGTCGACCCGAGCCATGCTGGACCGTATTGATTCTGTGGAAAAACAGGTGGGGGCCTTCATCACCGTAACGCCGGAGCAGGCCCTGCAGGATGCCGAAGCGGCCGACCGGCGCATCGCCGCCGGGGAGATGACGATCCTGACCGGTATCCCCCTGGCCCTCAAGGACATCTTTCTGACCGAAGGTATCCGCACTACCTGCGGTTCCCGCATACTGAACAATTTTATCCCCCCTTACAGCGCGACCTCCTGGGAGAAACTCAAGGCGCAGGGGGTCGTGCTGCTCGGCAAACTCAATCAGGACGAGTTTGCCATGGGCTCCTCCAACGAGTCCAGCGCCTTCGGCGTCTGTCGGAACCCCTGGGATACCGAACGCATCCCGGGCGGTTCTTCCGGCGGTTCAGCCGCCGCAGTTGCCGCACGCCAGGCCACGGCCACCCTCGGTACCGACACCGGCGGTTCCATCCGTCAGCCGGCTGCACACTGCGGCTGCGTCGGGCTTAAGCCGACCTATGGCCGGGTTTCCCGCTACGGCGTCATCGCCTACGCCTCTTCCCTGGATCAGGTGGGGCCGCTGACCCGTGATGTGACCGACTGCGCCACGATGCTCGGCGCCATCGCCGGTCATGACCCGAAGGACTCTACCAGTGTCGATACGCCGGTGCCCGATTATGTCGCGGCATTGACCGGCGATATCAGGGGGATGCGGATCGGCCTCCCGAAGGAATACTTCATCGACGGACTGGATCCTGACGTCCAGCGGGTCATGAACGATGCCATCGAGACCTACCGGCGGTTGGGTGCGGAGTTTGTGGATATCTCACTCCCCCATACCGATTACGCGGTGGCCACCTACTACCTGATCGCCACGGCCGAGGCCAGTTCCAACCTGGCCCGCTACGACGGCGTCCGGTTCGGGCACCGGGCGGAAACCGCAGAGAACCTCATCGACATGATGACCAAGAGCCGCAGCCAGGGGTTCGGTGCAGAGGTGAAACGACGCATCATGCTCGGCACCTACGCCCTCTCTTCCGGCTATTACGACGCCTATTATGTCAAGGCGCAGAAGGTGCGTACCCTGATCATGCGTGATTTTACCGAGGCCTTCGGACAGGTTGACGCCATCCTGACCCCGGTGGCGCCGACGCCGGCGTTCAAGATCGGCGAGAAGACCGGCGATCCGCTCCAGATGTACCTGTCGGATATCTTCACCATACCGGTTAATCTGGCCGGGACCTGTGCCCTCTCGGTGCCGGCCGGACTCTCGGCCTCCGGTCTCCCGGTCGGCCTGCAGCTGATCGGCCGCCCCTTCGGCGAAGAGACCATCCTGCGCGCAGCCCACGCCTTTGAACAGGCGGGCGGGTGCCCTGCCGGAAAGGCGGTGCTCTGATGCGTTTCCAACCGGTCATCGGCCTTGAAGTCCATGTACAGCTCAAGACGGACTCCAAGATCTTCTGCGGCTGCTCAACCTCGTTCGGCTCCGAGCCCAACTCCCAGACCTGTCCGGTCTGTCTCGGGCTCCCCGGCGCCCTGCCGGTGCTGAACAAAAAGGTGGTGGAATTTGCCATCAAGGCGGGACTTTCCACAAATTGCTCCATCACCCCGCGCAGCATCTTCGCCCGTAAGAATTATTTCTATCCCGACCTCCCCAAGGGGTACCAGATCAGCCAGTTTGAAGAGCCGATCTGTCAGCACGGCTGGCTGGATATCCACCTGGAGGGGGAGGAGCCGAAACGGATCGGCATCACCCGCATCCATATGGAGGAGGATGCCGGCAAATTGGTGCATGGCGATGCACCCGGCCTGGAGAACGGCTCGGGCGTTGACCTGAACCGTGCCTGCACCCCGCTCCTGGAAGTGGTCTCCGAACCCGATATGCGCACTTCCGACGAGGCGGTGGCCTACCTGAAGAAACTGTACCAGATCGTGACCTGGCTCGGTATCTGCGACGGGAACATGGAGGAAGGAAGCTTCCGCTGTGACGCCAACGTTTCCGTCATGCCGGTGGGGGCGGATAAATTCGGTACTCGGGCCGAGATCAAGAACGTCAATTCCTTCAAGTTCGTCAAGCAGGCCATCGAGTATGAGATCCAGCGCCAGATCGAACTGATCGAGGATGGCGGCACGGTGGTTCAGGAGACACGTCTCTTCGATCCCAACTCCGGAAGGACCCGCTCCATGCGCGGCAAGGAAGAGGCCCACGACTACCGCTATTTCCCCGACCCCGACCTGGTACCGCTGGTCATCGGTGAGGAATGGGTGGAGCGGAGCCGGGGCGAGCTTCCTGAGCTGCCACTGCAGCGCCAGCAGCGCTTTATGGACGACCTAGGGCTCCCGGAGTACGACGCCGATGTATTGACGGCCAGCCGTTCCCTGGCAGACTACTTCGAAGCGGGGGTCGCTGCCGGCGGCAATCCCAAGGCGGTTGCCAACTGGATTATGGGTGAGGTTACCCGTTGTCTCAACGATAACGGGCTTTCCATAGAAGCGTGCCCGGTCTCTCCCCGGCTGCTGGCCGATCTGCTCAAGCTGATTGATGGCGGCACCATCTCCGGGAAGATTGCCAAGACGGTCTTCGACGAGATGTGGCGAAGCGGCAAGGAGCCGGGTGTGATCGTACAGGAGCAGGGATTGGTGCAGGTCTCCGATACCGGGGCCATTGAGGCCATCATCGATGAGATTATGGCCGCCAATGCCGGCCAGGTTGAGGAGTATCGCGGGGGCAAGGAAAAGGTGTTCGGCTTCTTTGTCGGGCAGGTCATGAAGGCCAGTAAGGGGAAGGCAAACCCGGCTGTCGTCAATGATCTGCTGCTGGCAAAACTTAAGGGATAGAAGCGAGGTCTTCAATGAGTGCAACGGTCATGATTGTCGATGATGCCGTTTTCATGCGCAACATCCTGCGGGCAATCGTGCAGGAGAAGGGGTACACTGTTGTCGCCGAGGCCGCCAGCGGCATCGAGGCCATGCGCACCCTTCACGACCATCAGCCGGATATCGTCATCCTGGACATCATTCTGCCCGATTCCAACGGGCTCGATCTCTTGGAGTCCATCGTCAAGGTGCGGCCCCGGGCAAAGGTAGTGATCTGCTCGTCCCTCGGGCAGGAGTCGATCGTCAAAAAGGCCATGGATCTGGGGGCCAAGGGCTTCCTCCAGAAGCCGTTCACTCCCGAGAAGGTCAGAGCCGCCCTGGAGGGGCTGGAGGCATAACTCATGGACATGTCTCCCTACAGGGACCTGTTCCTCTCCGAAGCTCGCAAACATCTCGACGCGTTCAATGAGCTGATTGTGCAGCTCGAGGAAGATGCCGCGGACCGGGCGGCCATTGACGAACTATTCCGTCATGCCCACTCTCTCAAAGGGATGGCGGCCACCATGCAGTATACCGCCGTTGCAACCCTTGCCCACCGAATGGAAGATCTCCTCGGTAGGGTCCGCAACAATGAATTCCCCTTTTCTGCTTCCATTGCCGATCTGATGCTGGCTGCCGCAGATATGCTGTCCGCCCTGGTGGTTTGTATAGAAACCGGTACCAACGAGGAGCCGGACCCGGTCGGGCTGATAGAACGGCTCACCACCTATACCCCTGATGAATGTCGAGAACCAGAAAAGGCAGAAACCTCCGCTGTCGCAGCGGAGGATGAACCCCCGAGGCACAATTTCCGGCAATCGGACTCATTCAGGAGCGTTCGGGTCAGAACGGAGACCCTGGATCGTTTGGTCAATATCGCAGGGGAGCTGATCACCACCCGCCACCGGTTGGCGGATGGCGCCCGCAGGAAGGGGTGCCCCGAACTTTCCGAGCCGTTGGGTCAGCTTTCCGGGCTGCTGCGGGAATTGCGGGACGAGATATTCAAGGCGAGGATGCTCCCGTTTTCCTTCGCCGCCGAGCGTTTTCCCCGTCTGGTGCGGGATCTGGCACGTGCCCAGGGGAAGGAGATATCCCTCCAGATCGAGGGGCGGGAAATCGAGCTGGACCGGGGGATTCTGGAGGAGATTACCGAGGCGCTTGTTCATCTTCTGCGCAATGCCGTGGATCACGGCATGGAACCGCCGGATGAGCGGGCCGCTGCGGGTAAGCCTGCCGGCGGGACCATCTCCATAACGGTTGTCCGTGACAAGGATTATGTCGAGATCTCCGTCTCTGATGACGGTCGCGGCATGGATCCGGCCCGGCTTGCACAGAAAGCGGTCGAAAAGGGATTGTTGACGCCGACCCAGGCCTATAATCTTTCCCGTCAGGCGGCGCTGATGCTGGTCTGTGAACCCGGTTTTTCAACCGCTCCCGCGGTTACGGAGGTGTCCGGCCGCGGGGTCGGGATGGATGCGGTCAGACATTCGGTCCACGTGCTGGGAGGAACCCTGGCCATCGATTCCGATCCCGGCAGGGGGAGCAGTTTCGTGCTGCGTCTACCGATCACCGTTTCCATCATCCATGCCCTGATGGTAGAGTGCGGTCGTCTGCATCTGGCCTTTCCGGTCAATGCGGTGTCCCGCACCCTGGAGCTCAAGCGATCGGACATCTACGAGGAGGATGGGCGGAAGGTCTTTGCCATGAACGGCGTGTCTGTCCCCCTGAAAAGCCTCAACCGTCTGCTCCGCCAGGAGATGCCGCGACGTCCCGCAGGGGGGCTGGTGCCGGCAGTGGTCAGCGAGGCGGGCGGCACAACGGTCGGTCTCATAACCGACCGCTTCCTCGGACAGCAGGAGATATTTGTCAAACCCCTCGGCCCGCCGCTGGGCAGGCTGAAGTGCCTCTCCGGCTGCACCATTACGGGTGACGGCCGGATAGTGTTCGTCATGGATGCGGGGTATTTCGCCTGAACCAGGCGTCAGGGATCTTATTTTCAGCGGCTGTGACCGGAAAAGGTGGTATGCATGCGATTCAAACAGGTGCTTGTAGTCGTTTCTTTTCTTCTGGCATGCGCGGGTTCGGTCCTGGGGGCCGAAAAGGGCGCGGAGCTGAAGATCGTTGTGGCCGCCCTGGAGGCGGGGTATGTCTCCCTGCAGGACGTACAGGCCGATTTCGTCCAGAAGACGACGATTGCCGGCATCAAGCGTGAGCAGAAGGGGAGCGGGGAGCTGCTTCTAAAGCGTCCCGGCTCGGCAACCGCCATGTTCCGCTTCAACTACGCGAAGCCGAAGCAGCAGATAATTTCTAACGGCAGGCAACTCTGGTTCTATCTCCCCGAGAACAAGCAGGTGATGGTCTCACCGGTGGCGGAGATGTTCAAGGGGGGTAATGCCATTGCCCTGTCGTACCTGACTGGTCTGGGACATGTCTCGCGCGACTTCGTTGTGAGTTTTGCCAAAGAACCGCAGGATCGGAACGGCGACTACCAACTGGAGCTGATACCGAAGAAGCCGACCCCGGTGCTGGCAAAACTGCAGATGACAATAGCGGCAACTGCTGTGGAGCAGTTCCAGCGCGACGGGGCGGTGAAGGACCTCTTTCCGGTCCTCTCCTCCGTGGTTCATGATGCCGGCGGCAACCAGACCCGCATCGATTACAGCCGCGCCCGGGTCAACAAGGGTATCGACAATGGCCGCTTCACCTTCAAGGTCCCACATGGGGTTGAGGTGATAAAACCATAAATCCGGTTCAAGGTTCTAAGTTCTCGGTTCTAAGTTTAGACCCGAACCCCGAACAGTGAACAGAGAACCATTCTTTTCAGGAGGTTTTTGTATGCCGTCATTTGACATCGTATCCAAGGTGGACATGCAGGAGGTCGACAACGCCGTCAATCAGGCAATCAAGGAGATCGGCCAGCGCTACGACTTCAAAGGGTCCAAGAGCGAGATTACCCAGGAGAAGGACGCGGTCAAGATCCTGGCCGACGACGACTACAAGTTGAAGGCGGTGGTCGATGTGCTTCAGTCCAAGTTCCTCAAGCGGAATATCTCCATCAAGGCGCTCCAGTACGGCAAGGTGGAGCCGTCCTCCGGCGGCATGGTGCGGCAGATCATCACCGTGCAGCAGGGAATCTCCAAGGAGAAGGGCAAGGAACTCATCTCCGTCATCAAGGATTCGAAGATCAAGGTCCAGGCCCAGATCCAGGATGACCAGGTCAGGGTGACCGGCAAGAACCGCGACGACCTGCAGGCATGTATCCAGCTCCTCAAGGGGAAAGATCTGGATGTTGAAATGCAGTTCACCAATTTCAGGGAATAGTCACGAGGGGGAATTTTGAGCGAGTCAGTCAAACAGAAGGTCAGCATGGTCAGTCTCGGGTGTCCCAAGAACCTGGTGGATGCCGAGGTTATGCTGGGCGTGCTTTCAAAGAACGAGTACGAGATCACCACCGACGAGAAGGAAGCCGATGTGATCATCGTCAACACCTGCTCGTTTATCAAAGAGGCTAAACAGGAGAGCATCGATGCCATCCTGGACCTGGCGGAACGGAAGCACGACGGCCGCTGCCACACCCTGATCGTGTCCGGCTGTCTCCCCCAGCGTTACCAGGAGGAGCTGGCCCAGGAGCTGCCGGAGGTGGATATCTTCGTCGGTACCGGTGACTATCCGCGCATCGCCGAGATCCTGGCCGAAAAGGGTGGGACAGACGGTCAGCTCCGCTATGTGGGGGACCCCGATTATATCTATGATGAGAGCCTGCCGCGGCTCAATTCCTCCCCGTCGTGGTACTCCTACCTGAAGATCGGTGAGGGATGCTCGAACTGCTGCTCATACTGTATCATCCCCCAACTGCGGGGCGCCTACCGTTCGCGCCCTCTGGAGGCCCTGATTGCCGAAGCCGAGCGTCTGGTGGCCCGGGGGGTGAAGGAGATCAACGTCATCTCCCAGGACATCACCCGTTACGGCAGCGACCTTGCCGACGGCAGTACCCTGGAGACCCTGCTGCGCCGACTGGCGGCCATCGACGGGCTGCGCTGGATCCGTCTTCTCTATGCCTATCCCGACGGCATCTCGGACGAACTGATCGAGTTGATCCGCGACGAGCCCAAGATCTGCAAGTACCTCGATATCCCGATCCAGCATATCAGCGATCCGGTCCTCAAGGCGATGAAGCGTCGCAGTAGTGAGGCGCAGATCCGGGAGCTGATTGCAAAACTGCGCACGAGGATCCCCGGCATCACCCTGCGTACCTCCCTCATCGTCGGTTTCCCCGGTGAGACGGTCGATGATTTCAACAGCCTGATGCATTTCGTGGAGCAGACCCAGTTCGATCGGCTGGGGGTCTTCTGCTATTCGAAGGAAGAGGGGACCCCGGCCGCCGGGATGCCCGAGCAGGTGTCGGAGAGGGTCAAGCGTGAGCGGTATCGCAAGCTGATGCGGACCCAGGCGCGGCTTTCATTCCGCCGCAACCGGGCCCTTATCGGACAGGTTGAGCAGGTGGTGGTTGAGGGGTACAGCGAGGAGACCGAGCTGCTGCTCAAGGGACGCTCGTCCCGCCAGGCGCCGGACATCGACGGCCAGGTGTACATCACCGCCGGCACGGCCGATGTCGGGGATATTGTGGCCCTGCGGATCACCGATTCATCGGACTATGACCTGATCGGCGAGATCGTTGAATAGCCGGCTTTTGCCTTGACAAGCAGATCGAATTCTGCAATATTTTGCCGCCTTTTTCCGGTTAGATAAATTAGCTGCATCCCACGGGAGTTCATCATGGCGACCAAGCCGAAGAAACAGAAATGGAAAGAAATAAAGGATATCCTGCTGCAGATGAAGGAGGATACCCTGCGTGAAATAACTAAATCCCTCAAGAACGGCGCCGAAACGACGCTGATCGGCGAGCCGAGCGGTGATATCTACGACCAGGCATCCTCGGAGCGGGACCGCGAGCTGGGCCTTTTACTGGGTGATCGTGAACGGGAGAAGGTTCATGCCATCGACGAGGCGCTGCTGCGGATCGAAGAGAATGAATACGGGGTCTGTGAAGAGTGCGAGGAAGAGATCCCCTTGGGGAGGCTGAAGGCCATGCCCTTCACCCGTCACTGCGTCAAGTGCAAGTCCGACCTGGAGAAGATTCAGGCGCAGACCAAGCGCTTCGAAGAGGAACGGGCCTATCGGGAGATCCCGCTCGGTTCCGAGGAGGAGGAGGCCTAGTTTCGCCTCCCCGCCAGGGCCGAGGCCAGTCGCAGCACCAGGCCGCGGCGGACCAGCATGGCATCATGGGGACAGAGTTCCCGGCAGCACCAGCAGCGAATACAGCGCTCCTGATCAACGGTCAGGGCGCTGTTTTTTATTTCTATGGCAACCGGCGGACAGGCGTCGCGGCAGATGCCGCAGAGCACGCACCGTGTCCGGTCTGCCTCGGGACGTGCGGTCAGGTACCGTTTGAGGCTGTTCTTGAGGAAGGCCGGAAGGCCGAACTGCACATCGAGGCCGCCGGGGAGCCGGAACGGTTTGAGCGGGAAGCTCTCCAGCCCATCCCCCCCGATCCGGATATCGGCCATGGCGCTCCCGGGTAGCCCCATACGTTCCGCCTCACGTTCCACATGCAGCAGCTCTGGGGGGATGCCGGCAAGGCGCCCGGCCACCAGGTCAACGGCAACCGGGTTCACCCCGGCGATCAGTGCCCCCACCTGCAGCGGGTCGCCGTTCCCCGGGCCGTTCCCTTCCATGGCCACGACCGCATCCACGATATTCAAGGCAGGTTTCTTCAGCAGGCAGATCTCCAGCAGCAGCCGGGCGAACTGCTCCCGGGAGGTGCCGGCCTTCAGGTGCCACCCGGCCTTCTCCGTGCCGACGACCGCCCCGAAAAGGTTTTTGACGGCGCAGGTGAGGGTCATCATCTCATGGGTCTTGAGTTTGGGAAGATTGATGATCTTGTCAGCCTCCCAGTATGCACGGGCCAGGGTGATTCGTTTGAAGACCCCGGTTCCGGTGAGCTCGACGGTGGTGTTGAATTCAGTAAGTTCTGCGCCGCATTCGCCGGCGACGCCGGCGATGCCGCTCTTGTCGGCCACCTTCTGGAAGCTGCCGATGCCGGGGCTGTCGCCGATCAGCACCCGGGCGCCTGCTGCGCGTACCAGTTCAGCTACGGCCAGCACAATCGCCGGGTGGGTTGTTACCGACTGATCCGGGGTCTTGGCAGATAACAGGTTAGGTTTCAGGAGGACGGTCTCGCCAGGCGACACAAAGGCGCCTATGCCTCCAATAGGTTCAAGGAGCCGCACCAGGGCATCTTTCACCAGTACGTCGTCATAACTGTTGCAATGGACAAGCTGTATCTGTTCCATCAGGAATCCTTTATGGGGCGCGGCGTGTGATTTTCAGGCCGCCAGCCTACCCCATGCAGGCACTGTCTGCAAGGCCTGCGAGAGGCTCATGATAAAAAATACGCGCTGGCACATAATATCTATTGACACGTAATGCCCGTTGCGGTATAAACGCAATTCTTCCGAGCCGCTAGCTCAGTCGGTAGAGCACCTGACTTTTAATCAGGTGGTCGTTGGTTCGACCCCAACGCGGCTCACCAAACACACCAGGGACTTACGTTAATTCGTGAGTCCCTGTTTTGTTTGCCGGAGACAAGTAGTTTGCTGAGACCCCGCCGATATTTTTTTACATCGCTCGAAAAAATATATTGACTCCGAAAATCTCTTCCGGTATATATTGACGTCTATCGCGCCTGCATTGGGCCAGGAACCGCTACAGCGGAACAGGCGTGATACCGGATCAAACGTCCCCTTCGTCTAGCCCGGCCCAGGACACCGCCCTTTCACGGCGGCGACACCGGTTCAAATCCGGTAGGGGACGCCATTCAATAGTCCGGCACAGTCCGGTTGAGTACAGAAGGCCCTGAGAAATCAGGGCTTTTTTGTTTTTGCTTGTCCAGCGCAATCCACCTTGATATGATGGAATCCAGATTATTTGAGGGTGTTTCTGGGGGTGTTTCAAAAAACCCTCAAAACGGACACCCTCAAAACGGAGGATGCCATGCCTAAACGGATTCTGCCACTTACTGATCTGCAGGTCAAAACAGCAAAGCCGAAAGCGAAAGAATACAAGCTGACTGATGGTGGCGGATTATATCTGCTGATTACACCCAGTGGCGGGAAGCTCTGGCGCTTCAATTACCGTTTTGACGAAAAATACAAAACCCTCTTTCTCAAATCCTACCCCGAAATCACCCTTTCTGATGCAAGAAAAGCCCGCGATGATGCACGAAAACTTCTAGCAAATGGCGTAGATCCTGGCGCTGTCATCAAGGCACAAAAAGAGCAGACACAGATCCAGTCGGAAATTTCTGCCAACACGTTCAAGAAAGTTGCCCGTGAGTGGTTGCAGAAAAATTCCCCCGCCTGGAGCGAGAGTCATGTCAAAACCATTACCAGCCGTCTTGAACGTGATGTTTACCCTGCTTTTGGTGATAGAGCTGTCACCAGCATCACCCGTAACGATGTAAAGAACCTTATGGAAAAGGTTGAAGCCCGGGGAACGATTGAAACTGCTGACAGGATCAAACTATATTGTCGGCAGATTCTGCGTTATGCCCTCAATAACGGTTTGATAGAAGCAAATCCCGTCGATGATATGAAGGATATACTGTCGAGACGTAAGCCAGGTCATCATGCAGCATTAACAGATCCGAAAGAGGTTGCATCACTCCTTCGGGCCATCGATGGTTTTGAAGGATCATTTATCGTCAAATGTGCCCTGAAATTGGCTCCGCTGCTTTTTGTTCGTCCTGGAGAATTGCGACAGATGGAGTGGAACGAGATTGCTTTCGAATTACTTGATGGTGGATCACCGGAATGGAATATACCTGCTCATAAAATGAAAATGAAAGAGCCTCACGTTGTGCCGCTTTGCAAACAAGCTGTTGCGATACTGAGGGAACTACAGCCAATAACCGGGAATGGAACATATGTGTTTCCCAACGGTCGCACGACAGAGCGCCCCATGAGTGAGGTCGCATTGCTGGCAGCTCTTCGCCGGATGGGATACTCCAAAGAGGAGATGACCCCGCATGGGTTTCGCGCCATGGCCAGGACAATTCTTGATGAAGTGCTTCAATTCAGGCCTGATTTCATTGAACACCAACTTGCACATGCAGTTAAAGATCCGAACGGCCGGGCATACAACCGTACTGCGCACCTTGTAGAACGCAAGAAGATGATGCAGACATGGGCAGACTATCTGGACGGGTTGAAGAATATGGCGAAAGTGATTCCGATCAAGAAGCAGCAACAGCAAGGGTAGTTACCAGAAGTTATTTCATTTCAAGGGATAGGGTCGCTCCCGATAAAGCCGGAAACCTCACCGGTCTTCCCTTGATTCAACCTTGAGGAACGCATAGAGGATGCGGCCATGCCACTACCACCGAAAGAATACTATACTCTTGTCGAAGTAGCTGAACGATGGGGTGTTCCCATCAGGACCATAGAAGATTACTTTTTCTCGGATAGACTGGAGGTCTCAGTTTATCTTCCCAGCAGGACAATTTGCCACTACACCAAACAGCTGGACCCTGATTCGTGGCGTTACAGCGATGATGAAGAACCGTACATTTACGATATTGACTTCGATGATCCTGACAGTATGCGAACCAGGCAGGGACTGTTCACATTACTCTATAAAGATATAGAATGGGATGAAAACGGAAAAATAACCTTGGAAAAGGGCGACATGTTCCTGAAATTGCCAGATGTTGAGGGCTATTTCGGTGTATATGAACCTTACGTAATAAGCCGTGATGAGGTAGTCATTACCCTGTCGGAATTGAACCGCTTCGAAGCCGGACACAATGTCACGCCCAATATTCCGCCAGGGCAGGACAATATAATGGAAAGCAATTCCGCCGTAACTCCTGCCCCGGTTCCCAAACTGCATACCAAGGAAAAAGACAGCCTCCTGAAAATGATCATCGTCCTGGCAGTCGAGGCCTACCGCTATAATCCGGACGACAAGAAAAGTACCGTTCCTGGCGAGATAGCCAGTTCCGCGCAACAGTTGGGGTTGTCGATTGATGTTGACACCGTTCGAAAGTGGTTGAAGGAGGCCGCAAGCTTGCTCCCGCGAGAAGAGCAGCCACTCTGAAAAACCGAATTCGGTTTTCTCTGAACCGAATTCGGCCATCGAACAAATAACACCGCATAGGATTGCCTCATATCAATTTACACGGAGGCAATCCCATGAAACAGATGAATGCGGTCATCAAGTATTCTCTCCCCGAAACCGGTTATGTGCGCCTGTCGCAAATACTCGGCAATCCGAAAGCAAATCCCCCTATCCCTCCTCTCCTGCCGATTTCAAAGAGCACCTGGTGGGCTCGTGTCAAGGCCGGTATATATCCCCAGCCAGTAAAACTCGGTCCCAATATATCCGCGTGGAAGGTTAATGAAGTAAGGGCGCTTCTCGATGATCCGTCGATATAGGGGGCGGCTCATGATTACCCGAACATTGCTGCGAGAACTCTCCCGTTGGCGTAGAAAAATTGTAAAGAAAATAACAACAGAGGGGCTTGCGCGTTGTGAGCAATCTGACCTGGATTTTTTGAATGATCATCTGCCCCGCTTTGAAGCTGAAAAGGGGGACAGATTGTGAGCATCGATAGTTTTCTTGAAAAAATCCGGAAAGGAACCGGCAGCGCACCGAAACCTGAAGCACTCGTGCCGCTGAAGATGATCCGATTCGCCACCAGTGACCGGAAAGGAGATGATGCCGGTTGGTGCAAGCTCTTCGAAGACAACGAAAGCGGCGTATTCGGCTGCTGGCGTCAGGGAATATCAGATGACTGGCAGGCAAACACCGTCAGGAGTCCCGAAGAATACGCGGCCTTCCAGGTCCGGGTGCAACAGGCAAAAGCCGAAGCCGCCAGCATTGAGGCAGAGCTCAGGACCAAGTGCCGGGAAAAATCTGCAAAACTCTGGGAAAAAGGGCGCGATGTTGAGGCACGACATCACTACCTGGCGGCAAAGAATATCAAGCCTTATGGAAGCAAGCAATTGGGGCGATTACTCATGCTCCCGGTGCGAGACATCCATGGTGTGCTTCACGGTCTGCAATTCATCATGCCGGATGGTGCCAAACGATTCAAAAGCGGCACCGCCGTTACCGGTTGCTACCACGCCATCGGCAAGCCGAACGGGAAGATCCTGATTGCCGAAGGTTACGCCACCGGCGCCACCCTGCACGAGATCACCGGCCATGCCGTAGCCTGCGCCTTCTCTGCCGGCAATCTGAAACCGGTCTCCGAAGCATTACGCCGAAAGTACCCTGATACACTGCTGATCCTCTGTGCCGATGACGATCATCTCACCGAAGGCAATCCCGGCTTGACCAAAGCCACCGAGGCTGCGCAGTCAATCAGCTGCCTGCTGGCTATTCCCCGTTTCCCCGCGACAAGGAAAGACGGTGACACCGATTTCAATGATCTGGCCCGTCTGGCAGGACCGGAAGCGGTTGCAGTCTGTATCGAAGCAGCATCAGTGCCTGCCGATGAGATCCCGTCGGCCGCTGAGTCCAGTCCTCCTGACTACCAGTTTGATGCCGTCATTCAGAGACTATCGAAGCTCTCCCCGTTACAGTACGACCAGATACGTAAACAGGAAGCAAAGACCCTCGGCGTCCGGCCCGTCACCCTGGATGCCGTTGTCAAGGATGCCCGCAAAGGACCGGCGGCTGAAGAGCTCCCCTTTACCGAGATCGAGCCATGGCCGGAAGCGGTCGACCCGGCACAACTGCTGACCGATATTGCCGCCACGGTCCGGCGGTTCATCGTCTGCGACCGTGACACCGCCCATGCCGTCGCCTTATGGGCCTCCATGACCTGGTTTATCGAGGTCGTACAGGTTGCCCCTCTAGCGGTCATTACCGCTCCCGAGAAACGCTGCGGCAAATCGCAGCTCCTCTTTCTTCTGGGGAGACTATCATCCCGGGCAATCACAACCAGCAGCATTTCCCCGGCGGCCTTGTACCGGACCATTGATGCCTGGTGCCCAACCCTGTTGATCGATGAGGCCGACGCCTTCATGCGGGACAACGAAGAACTGCGGGGGATTCTCAACAGCGGCCACACCAGGGAGAGCGCCTATGTCATCCGTACCGTCGGTGACAGTTTCACCCCGACCAAGTTCAACACCTGGGGAGCAAAGGCTCTGGCCGGTATCGGTCATGTCGCCGACACCCTGATGGATCGGGCCGTCATTTTTGAGTTACGGCGCAAACTCCCCCATGAAAAGGTTGAACGTATCCGCTATGCCGAACCTGGCCTGTTTGATGATTTGCGTTCGAAGCTGGCACGATTTGCCGAGGATTATAGCGATCAGGTACGACAGGCCCGGCCGCCTCTCCCCCACAGCCTGAACGACCGGGCGCAGGACAACTGGGAACCGCTGCTGGCCATCGCCATGACAGCGGGTAACGAGTGGTTGCAGCTCGGCACCACGGCAGCGCTGAAACTTTCCGGCAGTGACAGTGATGCACAGACGGTCGGAACGGAACTGCTTACCGACATCCGCGAGATCTTTGGCAATGACCTGGACCGGATCACCACGGCTGAGCTGATCCGGCTGTTATGCACCGACGGCGAGAAACCCTGGGCGACTTTCAACCGGGGCAACGCGATTTCTCCGCGACAGGTGGCGAAGCGTCTCAAGGAATACGGCATCCTCTCCCATACAATCCGCATCGGTATCGAGACTGCCAAAGGGTACACAATCGATCAATTCAGAGAAGTTTTTTCACGTTATCTGCCTATTCCCCCCGAATTATCCGTAACAACGTCACAAACCAGTATTCATGCGGTTTCAGCTGTGACGGATAATCCGTCACGTTACCCTGACGAAATGCAAAACGTCACACGTAAACCTGCAGCCAGCGCGGGTTGTGACGTTGTTACGGATAAAAACCCCGAAACGGAAGCATTTGTTTTGACGGAAGCAGATTTACTGGAGATCTCACCATGAGGGCACGGGTCATTGAAGCGTTCCGAACGAAAAAAGGGATGATCCCTGCGGGCAGGATTATCGAGATCCCACCGGCGCTCCTGGAAAAGTTGCAGGGGACAGTCGAGGCGATTCATTCACCGGTTGCTGACGTGAAACCGGAACCTGAAGCATGGCTGACTGAATCAGGTGAACTGAGAACCCGGGGAGCGTTTGACAATCTGGCGACAGAGATCGTCCGTCTGACGGCTAATAATCTGTCGTTACAACGTGAGCTGCTTATCCGGCATTGTCAGGCGTATGACCTGCGGCATATCGGTCGCCTCTGGGAAGAGTGGGAGGAACGTGCCGCTATCATGGAGCATGACGGCGGTCTGTCTCGTGAGGATGCTGAGTATCAGGCTGCAAGCCGTTTGCATTTACTGGCGTTCATGGATATTCGCGCTGCCGCGCGAAGCGGAAACAGAGAGGTTTTCCATACGTAACGGTTTCGGGGTTTGCAGTTGTTCGATTTCAACAGGTTTTTCCGGTTTTTGCCTTACCCCCTCTTTTTCCGCGCTGTGTCAGTATTCACATACACAGCGCGGAGAGAGAACCGGAGCTGGTTTTCAGGATTTGACGCACCACTACAGGGAGGACAGCCAAATGAGCAAGAACCACGAGACATTTAACGCGCAGGCCGAGGTCGAACGCATTCGCATCAGGCGCACCGAAGCGCGGCGCAAGCTGTATCGCAAGAGCCGACTCGACAAATATCGAGCCGAGTTGGTTGCCATGAAACAGGCCGGAGCATCCTGCGCCGACCTGGTGGAGTGGCTCAGAGTGAATCATCGCTGCAAGGTCAACCGTAGTTCCATTGACCGTTACTTGAAAAAACTGCCGGAGTTACATGCGGCAACAACTGACGTACAGGAAACAACTCAGCCTGAGGAGGATAACTGATGCCGAGTTTCCGTTCACCGAAGGCACAGTCCGTTCATGCCGTCTCGCAAAAGGTGGCCTTGGGGACAGGACGTCATGATCACCGGGATGACGGCAAGATCCACAGTGTCGGTACGGCCCGGGGCTATGGGAATTCACTCAAGGGTAGCGCTAGGTACATGCAAGACAACCGGTTGGGTGATCTCCGCAACATGACCCGAGAGATTGCCATGCAATATCTCACCTGCCGAGCCGCGATCGTTTCCCAGAAAACCCTGGATCTCGATCGGCAGGCGCTCCAGATGCATCTGGGCATAAAGCTCGATATCGTCAAGAGCGAGAAGGAAACCCACCTCTCCACCCGGAGCTACACCCCGGCCCAGATCGAGCGCATTGCTTCCGCCCAGTCGGATCGGAACAGTCTGGCAACACAGATTGCCCATTGCGCCGGTTTGCGGGCTCACGAGCTGCTGACGATCCGAGCGACCAGCGAGCAGAAGGCGTCGACACACCGGGAGTGGAGTACGGAGCGTTTCACTGGCCGGGAGGGTGAACGCTACACGGTGGAGGGAAAAGGAGGACTGGTCAGAGAGGTCATGTTGTCGAAGGATCTGGCGGCACGGTTGGAGGCTACCCGCCTTGTCGAACCGCGCCCGGTAGTCGATCGGGGAGTGAACTACACCCAGCACTACGACATCGGCGGTGGCCGGGCATGGAGTCAGAGCTTTTCGGCGGCCAGTCAGCGGGAGCTGGGTTTTTCCACCGGAGCACATGGCCTGCGCCACAGCTATGCCCAGGAGCGGATGGAGGAATTGCAGAGAAACGGTATGAATTACGATGATGCAAAAGGAACAGTTGCCCAGGAGGTCGGGCATTTCGAATCTGATACTACGGAGGCGTATTTGAGATGAAAATACTGAGGATCATATTGTATGTGTCAATAGCAATCACATTTTGCTGGTTGACATGGTGGGTGCTGCCAAATATCGCATTTGTCTACCTGGAAGAAAAGGCAAAGCCATTGCCAAATTCCGGACTGGTCATGGTTGGCTATGATCAATCGAAGATTACCGGGCATCGGGTTGTTATAAGTATAGACTCCGGCTGGTCTGCATTATGGGCAGGCTGGCCCTGCATCCTCGTCGGCGCTCTTGTCGGTCTGGGAGGCGGCTTTGTGCTCGGTGATGGGGCGCGACGGGTTTTTGCTGTTGATACGGCCTCCAAAGAGGCCATCGAAACCGCGAAAGAGTATGAAACGAGTGCAACCCTGAAATTGGCGTACTGTAAATCTCAGGAACAAAAGCTGAAAGATGGATTTGCGAAACTTGCAGCCGAAAATGATGCTCTTGTCAGGCAGCGTGTAGAAATGCGTAAAGAAAAAGATCTGTTGGGGAAAAAGGCTAAAAATTCCGATTCAAATGAATTGAATAAGGCCAAAACGGCAATCCAGAGGCTGGAAAATAAAATTGATAAATTAAAAGAAAAATCAGTTGACGACTGACAGAACTGGGGATAATTCTATCTACTATATACAATGCACCGTGGCGTTATGTCTCTCTTGAGACACACGGAGGCCAGCAGAGCCGACCTTATGGGTAAATCTGCAGGTTCTATCCAGACCGGTACATAGTGCAAAAGGATAGCAGCGGTGAACAGTCCCACGCTGAACAATAAGGGGGCGAATCGGGAAGGTGACTTCTCGCGGTGGCAAAAGGCCATCGGCCTCGGCAGCACTAGCTGACCGTATGGCAATCTAACGCGACGCAATTTCGGACATCACGGCATATTCTGAAATGAGGCTCCTTACCGGGAGCCTTTTTCGTTTTGTTGCAGTCGTTCAGGATGGTGACTATTTGGTCTCCTATTTTGGAGGCTGTTTGGGATACCATTACGGGTAGTAATATGGTGGCTGTTTTGGATACTAATTTGGTACCTAAAATGGGGAGCTTTTTGCCACCTTTAGTCAATGCCGCATTTTTGGGTACAAAAATGGTACCATCAATGCGCCATTGCCTTATACCGACATTCCTGGCGGAATAATTGTCCACTCTCCCACCGTTTTCAGGTGATTACCGATACTTCAGCCAAATCAGTACGCATTTGGAGAGTAATTATGCTCGTCCGTCCCTTTTCCGACATCCATGCCGAATTCTGGCAGCCAAACAAAATCCCGCGCATTCTGGAAATGGTGATCCCTCCGTTGCCGACAGATCAGGAAACCGTTGCCTTGGTTGCCGGTGACATCGGACTGGCCCACCGGCAAGAGACCTGGCTCAAGGTCATCAGCCTGTTGGCCAAGCGCTTCCTGGCAGTCATCTATGTGGAGGGGAATCACTTTTTCTACCACAACGATTTCTTTGGCCGTATCCAGGAGCTGAAGGCCAAGCTGTCGTTTCCCAATAACGTCCACTTTCTTGAAAATGAATCAATTGAAATCAACGGTGTACTGTTTGTCGGTGCAACCCTCTGGACGGATTTTTTGGGGAAGGATTTCTTCAAGATGCAGTATGCCCGAAAGAACATGAACGACTTTGTTGTGATCAAAAAGCCTGACGGGACGCGGCTCATGCCGGAAGAGACGGTCGATCTGTTCCAGGAATCGAAACGGTATATCTTCGAGACGCTGGCGACTGCCGGAAACAGGAAGACTGTCGTGGTAACACACCATGGCGTATCACCCCTGTCCATTCATCAGCGATTCCGGGGAGACAGCCTCAATTGTGCCTTCATGACCGACATTTCCAACGAGATCATCGACCACGGCCCTGATCTCTGGGTTCATGGCCATACCCATAACTCGTTCGACTACACACTCGGCAGGACCCGGGTGGTTGTGAACCCCTATGGCTATAAGGATGTGGAGGTCAATCCGCAGTACGACAAGCTGTTGGTAATTGAAATGCAGTTGTTTGATGGAGGCGAAGCATGAGTTACAAAACTATCCGATTCGAGCGAATGAAGTTATTCGAGCAGGTCTGGGAAAAACCTATGACAACGCTGGCAGACGAGTATGGCCTTTCGGATGTGGGTCTGCGCAAGATCTGCAAACGATTAAGTATTCCTCTGCCTCCGCAGGGGTATCATCTAAGGGCACACAAGGGGCAAAGACCGTCGCTGCCGCCTGTCAAGAATGGCGAAACGGTTTATACAACTCACATTTACGAGCCGGAAAAGTTGTCAGTTTACGAGCCGCCGCAGCCGGTCGAAATCCCAGAAATTACCTTTGAGGAACTGCCGGAGAACCGGATCAGAGTACCAGAAACCTTGTCATCGCCACATCCGCTGATTGCCGAGGCCAAAAGTCAGCTCAAGCAAGCAAAGCTGGGAAGATACGGCCGTCTGACAAGATTCTGGTCAAGAAGTGAATACATCTCTGTATTTCCTGAATCACTGGATCGGGCTTTACGGCTCATGAACACTCTGTTCAAGGCGCTGACAAAGCGCAATTATCCCTTTTTCATTGACGAAGAAAAACATGTCATTGTAGTGAAAATTCTTGATGAGCAGTTCTGTCTCAGGTTGGAGGAACGTTCACGCCAGGTTCGTCATATTGCAACCGCAACGGAACTGAAAGAGGCAAAGCGCACATACGCTCCTATCCCGACCTATGACTTCGTGTCGACCAGCGAATTCGCATTCCTGATTACCAGATACTACAGTGCAGATAAAATACTGAAGGACGACAAACGCGGCCGTCTCGAAGAAAAACTGAATGACTTCATCATTCTCCTCTTCAAAATGGCTCTGCAGATCAAGGATGAACGAATCTGCCGCCAGCGTGAGGAACAGGCCCGCCGGGACCGGGAAGAAAAACGCCTCGAGATGGAAAATATGATCCGGAAGGAAAAGAAGCGGGCAGAGGTCCTGAGAGAACAGTGTGCCTCCTGGTATGAAAGCCAGAGACTGCGAGACTTCATCCAGGCCGCGCGGGACAGGTATCCAGTGATCGAGCCGGAAAGCAGATTTGCCAAGTGGCTTGTCTGGGCCAGTCTCCAGGCGGATCGCATGGACCCTCTGAAAGAAGGGTCAATATCAATTCTGGACTATGAGCATTAGTATGTGTCGTAAAAACCGTTTTTGCGACACATAGCGCAGGTAATTTGTCCTAAATATTTCTTTGCCCAACCGTGAGCAATCACTTATGTTGATATTTCGCAAAAATTCTCATTGTATGGCAGCTTCTTCCGGTTAGGTCTTTGCATTGTTCTTTGAGAATGTAAAAAAGTTGTAAAATCAGCGTGAGGTTGCATTTTTTACTTGACATTGAGTAAAAAATCGGCCGGCCCGCTCTCGTAACCATCCGATATTAAAGGAGTTACGACATGCGGCCGTTCAAGCGACTACAGCAGCGCCGAAAATCACGTGCTTTCAAATTGATTCTTGTCCCGATCTTTGAGAGATTCAAGTCTGACAACCAACTTGAATCCAGGGGGTACCGCCCGTTGCAAATGTCCTTTGATGATCAGCTCAAAGCCCTGATCTTTTATCACCTGGAAGAATTCTCTTCCGGCAGTGAACTGCTTCAGGCACTTGAGCAGAATGATTTTGCCAAGGAGTGTGTTGCACCTCCCAAAGGGATCAAGAAGAGTTCCTTCTTTGAGGCAATCAACAATCGCGGCCTTGAGCAGCTTACTGAAGTGTTCAGCCACCTTGTAAAGCAAGCAGGTAAAGCACTACCTGCCGAATATGCTCATCTTGGCAACCTGGTATCCATAGACGGTTCTTTAATAGATGCAGTCCTGTCCATGGAGTGGGCCGATTACCGAAGCGGTTCAAAGAAGGCCAAGGCCCATGTGGGTTTCGATATCAACCGTGGTATTCCACGGAAGATCTACCTTTCCGACGGCAAAGAAGGTGAACGCCCGTTTGTTGACAAGATCATCGAAAAGGGTGAAACCGGCGTCATGGATCGTGGCTATCAGTCACATGATCACTTTGATCAGTGGCAGACCGCTGAGAAGTTCTTTGTGTGCCGTATCAGGGAAAATACACACAAAACCGTCATCAGAAAGAATGCCGTCGATCCTGACAGTATTGTCTTCTATGACAATGTTGTGCTTCTCGGCACCAAAGGTACAAACCAGACTGAAAAAGAGCTGCGCCTTGTTGGTTACCGTATTGACGGTAAGGATTACTGGGTGGCAACCAACCGTTACGATCTGACGGCTGAAGAAGTGGCCCAGGTTTACAAGCTGCGCTGGAGCATAGAGACATTCTTCGGTTGGTGGAAGCGGCATCTCAAGGTGTACCACCTGATTGCCCGAAGCGAATACGGTCTCATGGTGCAAATACTTGGCGGTCTCATCACCTATCTGCTGCTGGCCATTTATTGCCGGGAGCAGCATAACGAGCCAGTCAGTATTTCCAGGGTACGAGAATTACGCAATCAGATCGCTAATGAAGCGGCAGAAGATCTGAAAAGCCAAAGAACACGAAAACCGAACAAAAACAAACGCATAAAATCAAAACGACGACGTGCAAAGACCTAACCGGAAATTACTGATTGTATGGTATGTATGCGGCTCAATATTTTTTATCAAGGGGCAACAATAAATAATGCTAACTGGTGAAATTCGTAATCAAATTGACCGCATCTGGGACTCGTTCTGGTCCGGCGGTATTTCCAACCCTCTTGAAGTCATGGAGCAGATCACCTATCTGCTTTTTCTCCGTCGCCTCGACGACCTTCATACACTTGAGGAGAACAAATCAGCCCGTCTGAAGCGCCCCATGGAACGACGCATCTTTCCGGAAGGGAATGACGATCATCCCCGTACCCCGCGCTCCTATGAAGATCTTCGCTGGTCACGCTTCAAGCACTTTGCCCCGGCGGAAATGTACAGCGTCATTGGTGAGCATGTTTTTCCTTTCCTGCGAACTCTGGGGGGAGATGACTCCACCTATGCCCATCACATGAAGGATGCCCGTTTTACCATCCCAACACCGGCTTTGCTGTCCAAAGTGGTTGATCTGCTGGACAACGTACCGATGGAAGACCGTGACACCAAAGGCGACCTTTACGAATACATGCTTGGAAAGATCGCCAGCGCCGGTCAGAACGGCCAGTTCCGCACCCCGCGCCATATCATCCGCCTGATGGTAGAGCTGACCTCCCCACAACCGAGTGATGTGATCTGTGATCCGGCCAGTGGCACCTGCGGCTTCCTGGTGGCGGCCGGTGAATACCTGCGTGACAATCATCCGCAGATCCTGCATGACGCCAAGTTCAAGGAGCATTTTCACCATCAGATGTTTCACGGTTTTGATTTTGACAACACCATGCTCCGTATCGGCAGCATGAACATGCTGTTGCACGGCGTTGAAAACCCGGACATTCGCTACCGCGATTCTCTGGCCCAGGATCACGCCGGTGAAGAGGAAAAATACACCCTGGTTCTGGCAAATCCACCTTTTGCTGGTTCTCTGGATTATGAGAACACCGCTAAGGACTTATTGCAGATCGTCAAGACGAAGAAAACAGAGCTGCTTTTCCTGGCCTTGTTCCTGCGCCTGCTCAAACCGGGTGGTCGTGCTGCGGTTATTGTCCCGGATGGCGTGCTTTTTGGCTCCAGCAAGGCGCACAAGGAACTGCGCCGGATGCTGGTGGAAGAGCAGAAACTCGACGCAGTTGTATCCCTACCGAGCGGCGTGTTTAAACCGTACGCCGGTGTCTCAACCGCCATCCTTTTTTTCACCAAAACCAACTCCGGCGGTACCGATCAGGTTTGGTTCTATGATGTTGCAGCCGATGGATTGAGCCTGGATGATAAGCGGACACCATTGCTGCCGGAAGAAAAACTCGGTTCAACTCCGATCGAGACGTTGACAGCAGAGGAACATACCAAAAACAATTTGCCCGATATTCTCACTCGCTGGCAGCAGCGCGCAGGAAGTGAGCGGCAGCAACCTCGAACGGCCCAGAGTTTTTGCGTACCCAAGGCAGAAATTGCAGCACAAGGGTATGACCTGAGTCTCAACCGCTACAAGAAAGTGGTGCATGAGGAGCTGCAGCACCGGGAACCGTTGGAAATCCTGGCTGGGCTTGCCATGTTGGAGACGGAGATACAGTCGGGGATGCAGGAGTTGGAAGGGATGCTGAGATGAGTTTTGTAATGAATCGTAATGGGTGGCGTGAGTTATCACTCGGCGAAGTTGCAACTCTTCAGCGTGGGTATGATTTGCCAGTACAGGATCGAATTTTCGGCAAAGTCCCAATTTTCGCTGCCAATGGGACGGTTGGAACGCACTCGGAAGCAAAATGCGAAGGGCCAGGGGTCATAACGGGACGCAGTGGTACGATTGGTAAGGTCCATTATGTGGATCATTGCTATTGGCCGTTGAATACATCTCTATTTGTAAAAGACTTCCATGGGAACAATCCTCGCTTTATATACTATCTGTTGTCTTCAATGAGACTCGAACGTTTCCATTCAGGAACTGGAGTTCCAACTCTCAATCGCAACATTGTTCATGAAGAACGAGTTTTCCTCCCACCTGCACCTGAACAAAATCGGATTGCGGTAATTCTGGACAAGACCGAGGTGCTCCGCTGCAAGCGCGGTTCTGCCTTGGCTTTGCTTGATGAGTGCAATCAAGCAATTTTTTACGACATGTTCGGCGATCCAGTAGCAAACCCGAATGGGTGGCCAAAGATTGTTCTCGGGGATGTCATTCATAAGGCGTCAGATGGCCCTCATGTAAGTCCAAGCTATGTTGAATCGGGAATTCCCTTTTTATCAACAAGACATATCCGGCCTGGAATTATTGAATGGGTTGATTTGAAATATATAAGTCGTGATGATGCTGAGGTTCACTGGCGGAAGTGCAAGCCGGAAAGAGGAGATATTCTCTACACAAAGGGCGGAACGACTGGCCTCGCGGCGGTAGTAGATTTTGATGAACCATTCGCTGTTTGGGTACATGTTGCTTTACTAAAAACGGACAAGACTAAAGTTGAATCACGTTGGCTTGAAAATATGCTGAATTCTTCCTTTTGCTACCAACAATCTCAACGGTTGACACATGGAATTGCAAATCACGATTTGGGCCTTCAACGAATGGTGAAAATTGAAATGTTTCTCCCGCCGATTAGTCTTCAACGCGAATTTGCCCGACGAATCGCTGCGGTGGAAAAGCTGAAGGTCACCCACCGGGTCGCTCTGTCGGAGTTGGACGCCCTGTTCGCATCGCTCCAATACCGGGCATTCCGGGGGGAGTTATAGAATGGCCTCAATTCCTGTGTTTTCTGATGCACAGATTGAAGCATTGGCCAAGGTGCTTGGTGAATGCGGGACAGGAACGGAAATTTCCAGATTTTTTGTGAAACACGGCATGGATGATTGTTCTGGAGAATCGACCAAATGGCGCCGATTGCATTCAGTATTTCTTGACTGTCAACGCCGCGATAGTTGTGCAAACCGAATTATTGACTATATTCAGTCTCTTTTGGACCCCACTCGGTTTGTCGGGAAAAATCAGGAGTTCGAAGAAAACCGAAATTCATTGAATTCAGTTCTTGTTTTTGCAGGACTGGAATATGGGAAAGATGGCAAATTTCGTCAATGCAGTGCTGCGCAGACTCTTGATGAAGCTGAACAAAGAATGCAAACCTTGCAATCAAAGCTTCGAGGTAGGACCATTCATCCCGAAGTTTTGAAATATTGCCGCGCCGAGCTGCTCCAGGACAATTATTTCCATGCTGTATTTGAAGCATCAAAGGGATTGGCCCAACGGATTCGCAAAATATCCTGTATCCAGACTGATGGAGCTGCGCTTATCGATCGCGTTTTTTCGGTAGATCGGCCAATAGTTGCGTTCAACTCGCTGCAAACCGATACGGAGAAGTCCGAGCATAAAGGCTTTGCATCACTTCTGAAAGGCTGCTTTGCCGCTGTCCGTAATCCATTGGCCCATGAGCCAAAGGTGCTCTGGCAGGGAGAGGATGATGCAGCTGACTATCTGTCCCTTATCTCGCTTCTGCATCGAAAGCTGGATGGCTGCGTGCCAACAGGGTTAAATTGATTTATACGCAGGAAAACGGGCATGACAACACGTTTTGGTGGGGAGACGGCTATGGCTCAATGGTCTGATAAATTCAGTAGTCACCAAGTTTGGCAGCACCTCCAAGACCTTGGTCCTGTTATAGACTCTGCATTCAGCGTCGATGGAATTGAGCCTGAGACTCTCGATGGTCTGGCAAGGCTAAAATCGATCCTATCATTTACTGGTCGCCGTTTGTCGGGAGCAGATCCATATCTGATGCAGACCGGTCCGTTCGACGGCCTGGGAACAGCTCTTCAAAACATGATTCAGGAAGTGCAGAGCTTTATCGCTGATGGCAATGTATCGCACATCACCACAGCAAACTCGCACGGAGATATCGCGTTAACCCATCTCGCGCAAATAAATGTCCCGTTGACCACCGAAGATTTCATGGCAGCCAAGGAATCGGCTGCGACCTATAGAACAGGCCTCGAAACTGCTCTCCAAAGTGTCACCACCACGGCAGAAGAGTTAAACACGCAAATTGATGAATTGAAAACCCGTACCACTGCGATTGCTGCTGAGGTAGAAGCGGAGCGCACACATATCACCGGCATTGTTTCTGAATATCAGACACAGTTTTCCACCGACCAAGAACAACGAACCATAACGTTTACCAGTAACCAGAAAGAACGGGAGGATGACTTTTCTTCCCTGATCACGGACTACACTCAAAAACTCACCGATCAACAGACTGAATTTACCACCCAACGCGATACTATCGCCAAACTGCATCAAACTGAACTCTCTGATCTCAAGAAACAGTTTTCAGATGAAGCAAAGAAGCTCCACGAGGAAATACTGAAGCGTAAGGTTGAGGTTGAACAGCTTGTTGGTGTTATCGGGAATTTGGGGGTTACTTCCGGTTTTCTCACGACAGCCAACAAAGCCAAAGAATCGCTCAGGATGTGGCAGCTTATTACCGTTGGTGCAATGCTGGTATTGATTGCAATTGCATTCAAAGCATTTTTGCCGGCTGTCGAGGCAGGATTCACTTGGACCGGCTTTGCGGGACGAGTTTTTGTTACCTTGACCGTTGGTGCCTTAGCTGCTTATGCAGGGACACAGGCAGATAAGTACATGAAGATTGAAAGGTACAATCGTAGGATGGCACTTGAATTGGAGGCTATTGGCCCATTCATCGCGCCTCTTACCACGGACCAACAGGCAGATTTTCGCATCAAGCTTGGCGAAAGATCCTTTGGACACAGTGAGGCGTCTCAGGGACATACCGACGCCAAAAGTCCAACCAATATTGCTGAACTATTGGCTGATCCGAAGTTTCGAACGCTCATTGCTGATTTCGTAAAAGCTGTGAAACCATAGCGATCAAATACTGGAATCCAGGAGCCACGGCTATGCAACAACAAAATATTCCGATCAGTACTCTTGTGGATATGTACAAGCGCGGCGAACTCCGGTTGCCGGAGATCCAACGACATTATGTCTGGCAGGGTACGCGGGTTCGCGACCTGCTTGATTCGCTGTATCGTGGTTACCCAAGCGGCTCAATATTGATTTGGGAAACTGACGAGCCTATACCGACGCGTGATTTTGCGATTGCCCAAGAAACCACGGCATTTGCCGGCAGAAAACTTCTTCTCGATGGGCAGCAGCGATTGACCTCTTTGACGGCAGTACTTAATGGCGATTCCGTCACGGTTCGTGGGAGAAAACGTCCCATAGATATTTTGTTCAATTTGGAGCACCCGGACGGACCACCGATTGAGGTGGTTGAGGTTGAGAGTGACGAGGTTTCTCCAATTACACCTGATGATGAAATTTATGATGCTGACTCGCCCGATGATGCTGATGATAACGAGCAGGGTCTTCTGGAACGTTTCAACCGTCGTACCTTTGTTGTGGCAAGCAAAAACCTTTCATCACAGCCTAATTGGGTATCGGTAAGCGAGGTTTTCAAATCTAGCGACACGGCAATTCTGCAAAAGGCTGGCATCGAATCATTCACTGACCCGCGATATCAGAAATACGTCGACCGCTTAAACAAACTGCGCCAAATCAAGAACTACAACTATGTAGTGCATGTCTTGGAGCGGGAGATGGATTATGAGGAAGTCACAGAGATTTTTGTTCGGGTCAATTCACTGGGGGCAAAATTACGGTCCTCTGATTTGGCCTTGGCACAGATGACCTCGCGTTGGCCAAATCTGCTCAAACAGCTTGAAGAGTTTCAGGAGGAGTGCGAGAGAGTTTGGTTCACCATTGACTTGGGCCAGTTAGTCAGGAGCATCGTGGTGTTTGCTACCAAACAGTGCCTATTCCGCACTGTTGCGTCCACGCCGATTGAGCGGCTGAAAGCAGGGTGGGAAGAAGCGAAAGAGGGTTTACGCTTTGCTGTCAATTTTCTGCGAACCAATGCAGGTATTGAAGATGAATCCCTGCTGTCTTCTCCCATGTTTATCCACGTATTGGCTGCGATCAGTCGAGTCAAAGAGAACAGACTTACCCAGGCTGAACAGCAATATCTTTTTCATTGGTTGCTGATTGCCAATGCGCGTGGTCGATATTCACGTGGATCAACCGAGACTCTCCTGAACGAAGACCTGGCCATCATCTTCCGTAGTGGTGATATTTCCGCTTTGCTCGAACCAGTGCAGCGTCAGTTCGGACGGCTGCATATTGAAGCAAATGACTTGGCGAGTCGTGGTGCTAATAGTCCGCTTTTTTCACTTTCCTATCTTGCATTGAAAGATAATGGTGCAAAAGACTGGTTCAGTGGATTGGGATTGTCGCTTACCCATCAAGGGAAGATGCACTTCATCCAGTGGCATCACATTTTCCCGAAGTCTCTCCTCAGAGAGCGGGGCTTTGAAACAGGCGAAATTAATGAAATTGCCAATATGGCGTTCATTACAGGACAGACTAACCGTAGAATCAGTAATAAGGCACCAGCTGAATATTTGTCGGACATTGTAAGTAAACAGGGGAAAGAAACTTTAACAGCTCAATTTGTACCGGATAATACGGAACTGCTGCAACTTGATAACTATCGACAGTTTCTCAAGCTACGACGTGAAGAGCTCGCTAAATGCATGAATAGCTTCATCAGCCGGAAAGCGGGTAAATCAATTCGAACAATATATCCTTCCGATTCTTGTCCGCCACCATCTCCGCCGCCACCAGATACCGTGATTTCAGAGGAGAACTGTCTTTTATGAAATGGACGAGTCAAACTAACACACCGAGTCAGTCCGCTCGACTGCCTGATTCGGCTGAAATAGTTGCCAATCTCTGGTATGTGATGGATGATCAGGGTTTCATCTACAGCCTGCGCATCAAGCCCTATGTCTGCGAAGGCACAGACTATGAAAAGCTGTCTTTCCTGAAAAGCCGCACCTATCTGGACTATCTGGTAGCTCGCCCATTTTCAGTACCTGCTCGGTTTAACACCAATTTTATAGAAACTGACGGAAGCGAGACGAAGTACGCGGTTGTCCACCATGACGATGCAATTCGCTTGGGCGGTATTGACCAACTCTTTTTTGACGGATTGGATGAATTACAGAAAGAACTGCCAGCCCAGACGAAATTGTCGATTCCCGAGTCTCCTTTGATAAAGGTCACTGCTCTGGTCGGCGATGAAAACGGTAACATTGTCCCGCACGACTCTCTGAACGGTCAGGAGAGATTGTGATTGTGGATTACAAGCATTCGGAGCATTTCGTATGAGTCTAACACATACAAGTATTGAGCAACTTCATACATGGCTCGCTGAACCCGAGGGGACCAACATCGAGTTCAAGGAAGCCAAGCAGAATTATCACTTTGATAAGTTGGTTGAGTACTGCGTAGCCCTGGCCAATGAGGGTGGTGGTAAGATTATTCTTGGAGCTACTGACCGTCGGCCTCGCCGGATTGTTGGTACTGCCGTATACGCCGAACCTGGCCGCACCGAAGCAGGATTGCATGAACGTCTCATGCATCGCATTCCAGTTGAAGAGATTCTCACTGCCGATGGGCGTGTGCTGGTGGTGCATGTGCCGCCGCGATTGCCGGGTACTGCTTGGCATATTGGTGGCCGGTACCTGAAGAGGGCCGGCGATGATTTGACGGCTTTATCTGATGCCGAGCTGAAGGCTATATTCGCCGAAACCGGGCCGGATTTTTCTGCACAAATCTGCGATGGAGCGGCGCTAAGTGATCTGGACCCGGATGCAATTGAACTATTGCGACGTCTTTGGATGCGCAAATCGGGTAACCAAGAGCTTGTAACCCTGGCGACTGAGCGACTCTTGACCGATGCTGAACTGCTTGTCAATGGTCGTTTAACCTATGCGGCGTTGATTCTGCTGGGGACACATGCCGCCTTGGGGCGGCTGCTTGCTCAAGCAGAAATTGTCTTTGAATATCGTTCCAATGAAGTTCCCGGACCGGCCGCTGCGAGACATGAGTTCCGCCAAGGATTCCTGCCGGTTCTCGATGAGGTCTGGCGACTTATTAATCTGCGAAATGACCTCCAACATTTTCAGCAAGGGCTGTTCGTTTGGGATGTCCCTACCTTTAACGACCGAGCGATTCGTGAAGCCCTGTTGAATGCTGTAAGCCACCGAGATTACCGGAGCGGCGGTTCGGTGTTTGTTCGCCAGTATCCACGTCGCATCGAAATTGTCAGCCCGGGTGGCTTCCCGCCGGGTATCACGCCGGCGAACGTTCTTTGGCAGCAGAACCCTCGTAATCGCCGAATTGCCGAAGTGTTGGGCAAGTGCGGCTTGGTTGAACGAGCTGGACAAGGGTTTGACTTCATCGTGCGAGAATGCATCAGGCAAAGCAAACCGTTGCCTGATTTATCAAGAACCGATGACCATTCTGTTTGGCTAACGCTCCTTGGAGATATCCAGGACCCGGATTTTCTGCGCTTTCTGGAAGAAATTGGCGCAGAACGTACGGCAATGTTTAGCACCGATGATTTCCTGGTAGTTGACCTTGTGCACCGGGAGATGCCAATACCTGACCACCTCAAATCAAGAGTCGAACCGTTACTGGAGCAGGGAGTAATTGAGCGATTTGGGCGAGGGCGCGGAGCCCAGCTGCTATTGTCTCAACGATTCCATCGGCATCTTGGCAAGGCTGGCGTCTACACTCGTAAGCGTGGACTGGACCGGGAGACAAACAAAGCACTGCTACTGAAGCACATCAAGGGAAGCGGCACAACTGGTGCCCCTTTTGCGGAGTTTGTCCAAGTCCTGCCGGGATTGTCACGGAGACAGATTCAGACTCTGATTAATGAGCTTCGTGACGAAGGAAGTATCGTTTTGCAAGGTCTCAAAAAAGGGTCGCGATGGTTTTTTGTCCAGGCGTAATTCAGTGGCCCGTTTTTGCACCAAAATATATGACTGGTGCAAATCAGGTGCATAAAACGGTGCAAATCGCATAAAGACATTTGGTTTTATCTGGGGTTTATCAGGGGTTTAATTATGAACCATTTCACCTTCCTGCAAGCAGAGTGGCCTACTGTTTTCGAGGCTGCAGCCAAGGCCGAAGAGGCTGTTCACAGTGATCCACGTACGGCTTGTTTCTACGCCCGTCGTTCTCTTGAGCTGACAATAGCCTGGCTCTTCAAGCATGATCCCTCTCTGAAACTTCCCTATCAAGATAATCTGAGTGCATTGATCCACGAACCGACTTTTAAGACGTTGGTGGGTGAGGCTATTTTCAGCAAAGCCCGGGTGATTACGAAACTGGGCAATCAGGCAGTTCACAGCCACCGGCAGATCCAGCAGTTCGATGCGCTGACAGCAGTTCGGGAACTTTTCCACGTGGGTTTTTGGTTGGCCCGCACCTATTCGCGGGGTGAAAAACCGCAACCGGGGTTGACCTTCAATGCCGATATGTTGCCGAAGACCGCAGCAATCCCCAAACATACCATAGACCAGTTACTACGCCTGGAGAGCGAACTCCGGAGTCGTGACGAAAAGCTCTCGACGCTGCTGGCCGACAAGACATCGCTTGACGAAGAACTGAAGCGACTACGGATCGAAGTGGCTGCCGCCAGAAAGGCCGCAGCAGATCAGCCTGATGCCCACGATTATTCTGAGGCCGCTACTCGTGACTATTTCATCGACCTGTTACTGAAGGAAGCGGGCTGGCCGCTAGATCAGGAGCGGGATCGGGAATTTCCGGTGACCGGGATGCCGAACAATCAAGGGACCGGTTTTGTCGATTACGTACTCTGGGGAGATGATGGCAAACCACTGGCTCTGGTGGAGGCTAAGCGTACCCGCCGCGATCCGCGCGTCGGCCAACAGCAGGCGAAATTGTATGCCGATTGCCTCGAAGCACAGTTTGGGCGGCGACCAGTAATCTTCTACTCCAACGGTTACGAAAACTGGCTTTGGGATGATACCGGCTATCCGCCCCGCCAGGTACAGGGCTTTTACAAAAAAGCCGAACTGGAGCTCCTCATCCAGCGCCGCAGCAGCCGAAAACCGCTGGCTCAGGCCGAGATCAACGGTTCGATAGTAGAACGTTTCTATCAGACGAGAGCCATCCGCCGCATTGCCGAGGCCTTCGAGCAGGACCGGGACCGTAAGGCACTGGTGGTTATGGCTACTGGAGCCGGAAAGACCCGTACGGTGATTGCTCTCTCTGATCTGCTGATGCGCTGCAACTGGGCCAAGCGGATTCTGTTTCTTGCCGACCGGGTGGCACTGGTTAATCAGGCAGTCAATGCCTTCAAGAATCATCTGCCTGACAGCGCTCCGGTGAACCTGGTTACCGAGAAGGATACCGAGGGACGGGTCTTTGTCTCCACCTATCCGACCATGATGGGGCTGATTGATGAGACTCGCGACAACCAGCGACGCTTCGGAGTCGGGCATTTCGATCTGGTGATCATAGACGAAGCGCATCGTTCAGTATTCCAGAAGTACCGGGCAATTTTCGACTATTTCGATTCGCTGCTGGTTGGCTTGACCGCTACGCCCAAAGATGAGGTTGATCGCAACACCTACAGTCTGTTTGATCTGGAAAACGGCGTGCCTACGGATGCATATACTCTGGAAGAAGCGGTAGGTGACAAGTTCCTGGTGCGGCCCATAGCGGTATCAGTGCCGCTTAAATTCCAGCGTGAGGGCATCCGCTATGACCAGCTCTCCGAAGATGAAAAAGACCAGTGGGATGCACTGGAGTGGGATGATGAAAACGGCATCCCGGAACGTGTGGAAGCCGAGGCGGTCAACAAATGGCTGTTCAACAAGGACACCGTAGACAAGGTGCTTGAGCATGTCATGACCCGTGGTTTGAAGGTGGCCGGCGGCGACCGGATGGGAAAAACGATTATTTTTGCCAAGAACAATGCCCATGCTGAGTTTATAGCCGACCGATTCAACATCAACTATCCCCACTATAAGGGGGAGTTTTCCCGTGTTATCACCTTTAAGACCGAGTACGCTCAGAGCCTGATCGACAATTTCTCCCAGAAAGAAAAGGCTCCTCATATAGCTGTCTCGGTGGATATGTTGGACACCGGTATCGATGTGCCGGAGGTGGTGAATCTGGTTTTTTTCAAGCTGGTTCGCTCAAAAACCAAATTCTGGCAGATGCTGGGTCGCGGCACACGGCTTTGTCCCGATCTCTTCGGACCGGGTGAGAACAAGCAGTGCTTCTACCTCTTCGACTACTGTCAGAATCTGGAATATTTCAGTCAGAATCCTGAGACGACCGACGGTGCGTTGGGCGCTTCACTCGGTAAACGTCTTTTCGTGGCGCGACTGGAACTCATGGGTGAACTGGACAAGAAGCTGTTGATTGGCGGTCCTGCCGGAACAGTCAGCGAGCCGCCATCATCATATGCCGTAGCAGTTACAGAGAGTGAGATTCGTGGTGACGTAGCGGCACTGCTGCATGGTGAAGTGACAGCCATGAACCTGGACAATTTTGTTATTCGGCCCAAACGTCGCCTTGTGGAGAAATATTCCAACTTTGATCAATGGGCAACACTATCCGGCGAGTCTTTCACCGAATTGGCTCATGAGATTGCCGGTCTTCCATCTGAATTGGGCACTGAGGCAGAAGAAACCAAGCGCTTTGACTTGCTGATATTGAACCTGCAGCTGGCACTGATAAGATCGGAACCGGCCTTTGAGCGGCTGCGGGATCAGGTTAAGGCTATTGCCGGATTGCTGGAGGAAAAATCAGCTATTCCCATGGTACGTGAGCAAATGTCATTGATTCAGGATGTACAGTCCGACGAGTGGTGGCAAGACGTGACGGTGCCGATGCTGGAGGTCGTGCGCAAACGCCTGCGCCTGCTGGTAAAATTGATCGAGAAGGTGAGCCGCAAGCCCATTTATACTGATTTTGAGGATCAACTTGGTGGGGAAATCAATGTTGAACTTCCCGGTTTTACCGGAACCGACAGCTTTGAAAAATTCCGTGCAAAGGCTCGCATGTTTCTGCGTGAGCACCAGGATCACATAACCATCTACAAGCTGCGGATGAACAGGACTTTGACCGCAACCGACCTTGAAGAACTGGAACGGATGCTGGTTCAAAGTGGTATTGGAGCTACTGAGGATATCGACCGCGCCAAGAATGAGGCCCATGGTCTTGGTCTTTTTGTGCGTTCTCTGGTCGGTATGGACCGGGAGGCGGCCAAGGAAGCGTTGGCAGTTTTTTTGTCAGGTAAATCCTTAGGCGGCAACCAGATCGAATTTGTGAACCTGATCGTGAATCATCTAACCGAGCATGGGGTGATGGCCGCAGCACTGCTCTACGAGTCTCCCTTTACCGACATAACCCCGCAAGGTCCGGATGGCCTGTTTACGTCGGCACAAGTGGACGAGTTGTTCATGCTGCTGGAAGATGTCCAGGCACGCGCCGTGGCGTGATTGCGTCACACTTCATGGTCAAAGCGACCGCAGTTAACTTTCTCACTCCATATTTTTCAGCCTGAAAAAGTCAAGCTCAGCGATATGCTTGAATTTGTCATAAGTTGGCCCATGTAATTCACGCAGATATTTAGCGACCGCGTCGTTGCCGAGCAGACTTTTCAGATACGCTTGCATGGATGTCATGTCGATCATTGCTGTACCATACTGCTCCTTCAATGAACCGATCTCCCTGGACAGGGCAAGACTCTCTTCCTCAAGCCGAGCCTGACGAGCCAGTATCGCCGGTGTCTCCTTTTTCGGCCTGCCTTTATTGACAAGCTGATTTGCCGGTGTTGCGTCA
>CAZSTJ010000003.1:35546-38551 GCA_964609805.1 uncultured Geobacter sp.
AAGGGCCTTGGCATAGCTGGAGGTGAACTTGTTCTGGTCATTCATCAGCATGGCAGCGTTAATCTGCCGGGGCGCTTTCATTTTTCTCAATACCCTGAAAACTGGTTCCGGCACGGCTTTGTCCTTCAGGAGTTCGACCGCCTCGGGACAAATACCTTCAAGCAAATTTTTCTTATTTCTGATTGTTCCGATGTCAAGATTCAATACACGGGCGAGCTTTTCTTCAGAGACTCCTGACTGAACTGCCTTCACGATCATTCGATGTTCCTGAATTGCTGAAAGCCGATTGATGTATTTGTTGTAGGTATAGGTCTCGTCATCGGTGGAGATCAGACAAGCAACGCGTTCCACTCCCAATTCTTTCAATGCCATGATCCGCAGATGACCATCGAGCAGGAGATATCCTTTTCCTTTTTTCAACGGTGCGACCACAGGAGCTTCGATAAGCCCCACTTCCCGGATGGAGGAAAGCACCTGAGCATACTTCCTGCATTTCCTGGCACAGATGGAAATGCTTTTGGTGGGGAGCAACTCCTCCACGACAAGTTCGACCAGTTTTTCCTGGAATCCCTGCTTTATTATGTTTGCCATCGCCGCTACCTTTTCAGAAGATCCGTTACATGCAGAGGTATTTCATTCATGCCGACGGCCTTCAGCTGATTGGTGAAATGGACATCGTTCAATAACTGGCGCAAAGCCACGGCCGTGTAGTCCAATACATCCTTGATATAGTTCGACTGAGCCAGAAGCCGTTTCTTTTCCCTGGCTCCATTCTCATAGGCTGCAATCAGATCTTCTGCGGAAACTTTGGCATTATCACGGTGTGGAGCTGAAAGACCTTTGCCGTAATGTTTGCGCCGGGAGATAATTTTCTGCAAAACGACCAGCTTCTTCCCGGTCAAGGCCCCCGATTCATACGCTTCCGTCAGGGCAGTCTGTACAGCGGTGTCATCTTCCGCAGCGATGTTCAGCGCCTGGTATAAAGGGATTCGCCCCTTTTCCACGGCATTGACAAGGTATTCCTCTCCATCTTCGAGCAGGCGGATAATGCCTCGAATATAGTCTTTGCCAAGGTTGGTCTTGGCAGCAATGGCATCGTCAGCGTACCCCTGGCCTTTCAGATACTTGATGCTCTGCAGGAGTTCCAGGGCACTGCTGTTGCGCCGGGCGATATTCTCCACCAGGCTCATGAGATGTGCATCTTCTTCACTTACCTCGCGAACGATTGCGGGGATTTCAGTCACACCGGCGGCAATGAAGGCTTCAATTCTGCCCTGCCCGCACACAAGGTCATATTTCTTGCCGTTTTTCGAATCTTTTCTAGGCGCAACTGTTATGGGTCTTTTCAGGCCGATGCTCCGAATGTTCTGCCGGATTTCTTCGGCGATAATCTGATTGCGCACCCGTGGGTTCAGGATGTGAATATCTTCAATGGGAATAAGCGCTACGGCCCCATGCTCCATGTTCCACCGCCTTGTCGAGAGAGATGTTGATGCTCAGCTTCAGCAAGTAATCCAGAGTGTCGGTACGAAAGCCGTCAAGAAATCCTGCGTTCTCCTCCAACAGCTTCAACTGCCCATCTGAAAACTCCAGCGCGGGCAGGATATAGTAATCCTGGATCGCTTCATTATGGATATCCATGCGTACCGCTACGGTTACGTCAGGACGGAGACCGCTATCGAAACGGATTTTCCAGCGCCGGATTCCGGCTGGGGTGGTGAAGCAGCGGCTGATGACGACTGATATGAATAGATTGTTATTCAATTCCAGCAGGCAGCTTTCCGGGTTGATGGGAATCTTTCTGCCGCAGAGGTTTTCAATATCACGAACGACATTGGCCACTATCTCGGCATGGAGTGAACGCAGTCGCTGGTTGATGGCAACATACTGATAGTCACGTTTTGGGGTATACCCGATCATCTGATAGACCCGCAGAAGCCCGCCAAAACGATTGCGGATCAGGCTGCAGGGGGGCAGGAAATCAGCTTCATCTATGATCAGCGCGGAGAGGCGTCCTTGCTTGGCATATAAATCCCGCAGCCCTTGCAATAGTTCTTCGTCGGTAGTCTTTTTGTTCCGTTCCCGGTAGATCCCCTGGACGGTCCAGAAGCGTTCCATGTCCACTATGGGCTCAAAGGCGCGTTCCTTACGCACCCATTCGTTTTCCGGATTGGGCTTAGCTTTGCTCTTCATTTTGCCAGATGTGCGATTGAATAAGTTGTTGCCGACATATTTTTCATTGGTGAGCACTTCGCATACGGTTCCTCGTGACCATGGACGCCCAAAATGGGTTTTCACTCCTTGTGTGTTCAACTGGGTCGCAATTTCAGTTTCACTTCCCCCGGCAATGAACTGGTCATAAATCCAGCTCACAATCCGAAGTTCGTCATCCGGTCCCGGCATCAGAATCACCCGTTCGGTGAGCAGGCTTTTCCGCTGCCCCATCGCCAGTTCCTGCTTTGGCCTGCCTGACTCGTCCAACAGCATGCGCCGGAGCCCGAACCCCGCCACACCTCCCTGCCGGTATCCTTTCGACACCAGGTTACATTGTCCCGCCCAGACTTTCTGGGATAGCTGACGGCAGTAGTCGCTGGCGCTTTCATCCCGCAGCAGGGTCATGATCCGGTCGGCAAGGTTGCTGGTCAGCGTCACCGGCTTTTCGCAGGACTGGCAGACAACGTTTCTGCGTTCCAGCCTCATCCGGTGATACTCAGCTTCGCGGCTGTCTACAAACCGTCCCCAGCGGCTTTCATCCAGGTACAGGACAATGTTGTATCCGTTCCGCCCCTGCTCAACATCATCAATCAAGGTTTGAAACTGTTCCCGCTTTTCCGTGTTGATTCCACTGACACCCAGATCCGCATAGGTCTTGATGATCTCAATGCCGTACTCAGCGGCATAGGCACGTATTGCCCGCTCCTGATTTTCCGGCGACTCAACCTGCAACTCCGTGGACATGCGGATATACATCGCACCCTTCAGGCGCAGGCTCTTGATATCAGCCG
>CAZSTJ010000004.1:0-34893 GCA_964609805.1 uncultured Geobacter sp.
GGAATACACTACCGGCAAAAATGCCGCGAGGTAACAAGTCCGCCTTGAGCGGGGATATGCGAGGATACGGATGAAGAACAGACTGTTGTGTGCGGTACTTGTGATCTTGGCCGGGGTGTCGGTCGTTCAGGCCGCCGATCTGCCGGACCGGAACAGTGCCCGGATCGACCGGTTGGAGCGTATCATCGACGGACTGGAACAGCGGGTACGTCAGCTGGAATCAGGGCGACCGGTTGCCCGGAAACAGCCGGGTGATCCCCTGCTGGGGAACTGGCAGTGCACCAACGGCATCCAGACCCGTAACCTCACCTTCCTGGTCAGCGGGCAGGTGGTCATCGAGGAAACCCCTCTGGGTAACATCAGCAAAGCCACCTGGACCCGCCTTGATGCCGACCGGATCTCCATTGCCGGGTCGGTGCAGTACGAAATCCATTTTTACAAGGTCGACGAGTTTGAACTGACGGAAGTCAACCGCCGCTCTACCGGTACCTGTCGCCGCCAGCCGTGATCAGCTGAAGATTTGATTGCTCTCTAACTCTGGAGCAGGTCGTTTACGCACATCGACATTGCCCGGCAACAAAAAAACCACTGACATGCAGTGGTTTTTTTGTTACTTGGGGAAAGATTCCCCGATGCTGTTCGTACTCTTCCAGGAAATCACGCGATGGTGTGACGGATATCCTTTCCCTTGACCATGAAGATCACCATCTCGGCGATATTGGTGGCGTGGTCGGCGATGCGCTCCAGGCACTTCGAGATGTAGGTGATCTTGATGGCACGGGTGATGGTGCGCGGATCTTCGGTCATGAAGGTCAGCAGTTCCCGCTGGATCTGGTCGTTCAGCTGGTCGACAAAATTGTCGTCACGACAGACCTGCTCGGCCAGAACGGCGTCGCCACGCACAAAGGCATCCAGAGCATCGGTGACCATCTTGCCGGCCCAGGCGCTCATGCGGGGCAGGTCGATGTACGGCTTGAGCGGCGGTTCATCATTCAACTCCCGGGCCCGCTTGGCGATATTGGCACACTGGTCGCCGATCCGCTCCAGGTCGGTAACGATCTTGAGAGCCAGGGTTATGAAGCGCAGGTCGCGGGCTGCCGGCTGGCGCAGGGCCAGCACTTCGAGGCAGCGACTGTCGATGTCCATCTCCAGGGCATTGATGGTGTGGTCAAAGGCGATGGTCATCTCTGCCAGTTCCGTGTCACGCTCCACCAGCGAGCGCATGGCATCACCGAGCATGAATTCGACCTTACCCCCCATTTCCAGCAGTTTGCTGCGGATGGTCTTCAATTCCTCGTCATATTGTCTGCTGAAATGTTCCCGTTCCATTAGCCGAACCTCCCGGTTATGTAATCCTCTGTCTGTTTCCGCTCGGGGTTGGTGAATATCTGCTTGGTCGAGCCGTGCTCGATCAGTTCCCCCATGTAGAAGAAGGCGGTGCTGTCCGAGACCCGGCCCGCCTGCTGCATGTTGTGGGTGACGATGATTATGGTGTAGTTGTCCTTCAGCTCACCGATCAACTCCTCGATCTTGAGGGTGGCAATCGGGTCCAGGGCCGAGCAGGGCTCGTCCATAAGGATTACTTCCGGCTTCACCGCAATGGTGCGGGCGATGCAGAGGCGCTGCTGCTGTCCGCCGGACAGGTCCATGGCGCTGGTTTTCAGGCGGTCCTTAACCTCATCCCACAGTGCCACCCGCTGCAGACTCTCTTCTACGATCCGGTCGGCCTCGGCACGGTCAACCCGACCGTTCAGGCAATAGCCGGCGATGACGTTGTCATAGATGGTCATGGCAGGAAAGGGGTTCGGTTTCTGGAAGACCATCCCCACCTTGCGCCGGATCTGCACCGGATCGACACCCCGCCCGTAGATATCTGCATCGTCCAGCAATACCCGGCCGCCGATCCGGGCCGTCGGTACCAGGTCATGCATCCGGTTGACCGCCCGCAGCACGGTGGATTTTCCGCAGCCGGACGGGCCGATGATGGCGGTGACGCTATGCTCCGGGACCGCCAGCGATACATCCCTGACGGCGTGGGTTTTACCGAAGTGGACATTCAGTTGTTCAAGTGAAACCTTGGCGTTCATATCAAATCCTTTATAAAAACATTTGAAACACGGAGCAACTGAGCAACTGAGTAAAATCCGAGAAAGCAATTTCTGAAGATTTTTAATGCTGAACCAGCATGTTATTACCCAGATTTTGACTTCTCTGTTGCTCTGTTGCTCCGTGTTATTCCTACCCGTTACGTATCGCTCCCCGGCCAAGCCAGCGGGCCGAGAGAGAGAGGCAGAACATGATCAGTATCAGCACCAGGGCGCCGGCCCAGGCCAGGCGGTGCCATTCCTCGTAGGGTGCGATGGCGAAGTTGAAGATCTGCAGCGGCAGGGCCGCCATCGGCTCCGTGAGTTTCTTTCCCCAGAACTGGTTACCCAGGGCGGTGAAGAGCAGCGGGGCGGTCTCGCCGGCGATGCGGGCGATTGCCAGCAGGACACCGGTGACAACCCCCGGCAGGGCGCTGCGCAGGGTGACCTTCAGGGAGGTGCGCCAGAAAGGTACCCCCAGGGCCAGAGATGCTTCCCGCAGGGAGGCAGGAACCAGCTTGAGCTGCTCCTCGGTGGTGCGGAGGACGATCGGGATCATAATCAGTGCCAGGGCAAATGCCCCGGCCAGAGCCGAGAAGCCCTTCATTGGTACCACCAGCAGGGTGTAGGCCACCATGCCGGTAATGATGGAGGGGACACCGGACAATACATCGGCGCAGAAGCGGATGCTGGACGCCAGACGGTTATCGCCGTATTCAGACAGGTAAAGTGCACCGAAGATACCGGTGGGGAGACCGATCAGGGAGGCCAGCAGGATCATAACGGCCGAACCGGCAAGGCCATTGGCCATCCCGCCCCCTGCCTCCCCGGGAGGCATGGGGATGTGGGTGAAGAAATCGAGGCTGAGAGAGCCGAATCCCATCTTCAGGATGTGGAAGAAAACCAGACCCAGCGGGATCAGCACTGTCAGGGTGCACAGAGCCATCAGCAGGGTCATGGCACCGTTTTTCAGTTTTCGGAGAGTGATCGTGTTCATGTCCGGCCTCCGACCGCCCCGTTCCGCCCGACGCTCCAGATCAGGATCCGGGCCAGGATGTTGATCGCCAGGGTAATGGCCATCAGCAGCAGACCTATCTCCATCAGGGCGGCACCATGAAGTTTTGAGGTTGTTTCGGCGAACTCATTGGCAATGACGCTCGGCATGGTGTATGCCGGCGCCAGCAGCGACAGTGAGATCTGGGGTGTGTTGCCGATCACCATGGTGACTGCCATGGTCTCGCCAATGGCCCGTCCCAGTCCGAGGATGACCGCACCCATGATACCGGAGCGGCCGTAGGGGAGTACCGCCATGCGGATGGTCTCCCAGCGGGTCGCGCCCAGGGCGATTGCCGCCTCTTTCTGGCTGCGGGGGACCGTCAACAGGACCTCTTTGCTGATGGAGGTGATGATCGGCACAATCATGATCATCAGGATCAGCACTGCCGCCATCATACTGACACCGTAGGGTGCGCCGCGGAAGAAGGGGAGAAAGTCAAAATGCTCGGCCAGGAACGGCTGTACCGTCCGCTGTAGCCAAGGGGCCATGACCAGCACCCCCCAGAGGCCGTAGATGACACTGGGTATGGCCGCCAGCAGTTCCACCAGTGATGAGATCATTCCGGAAAAACGCTGCGGGACGATCTCGGTCATGAACAGGGCGCAGCCGACCGCAAGCGGGGTGGCCAGTGCGATTGCCAGCAGCGATGAGACCAGTGAGCCCCAGATAAAGGGGAGAGCGCCGAACAGCCCCTGTACGGCATCCCACTCGGAACTGCCGGGAAAACGCCAGCCGAACTCCTTCAAGGCCGGCAGGCTCTCCACCAGCATGCCGCCGACCATGGCCAGCAGGATACCCAGGATGCTGACGGCAAACAGCAGGGTGACGGCTTTGAATACGGTGTCTCCCGATATTCTCCGCGTGACGGTTTTTGCTGCAGCGGCCTGTTGTCCGGGCTGTGTCAATGCATCTACTCTACTCATACCTCACCTGATTCCGGCGATAGCCTTTTCAACCATTTTGACTACATTTTCCGGCAGAGGGGCATACATCAGCGATCCGGCCATCTTCTGGCCATGCTTGAGCTGCCATTTCAGAAATTCGACCAGCTTTTTACCCTTGGCAGGATCCTTCTGCTGTTCGTAGACCAGCAACCAGGTGAAGCCGACAATCGGGTAGGCATCTTTGCCCGGCTGATTGACCAGCGAGATACGGAAGTCGGCCGGCATCTGCTTGGCTGCCCCGGCCGCTGCTGCGGTGGTAGCCTTGATGGTCGGCTCGATGAATACACCGTCTCGGTTTTTCAGGCTGGCGTAGGGGAGTTTGTTCTCGGTGGCATAGGCCAACTCGACATAGCCGATGGTGTAGGCGGTGCTCTTGATCTGTCCGGCAACCCCTTCATTCCCTTTACCGCCCAGGCCGACCGGCCACCTGACCGACGCCCCCATGCCGACCTTCTGCTTCCACTGGCTGTTTACCGCCGACAGGTAGTCGGTGAAGATGGCGGTGGTGCCGCTGCCGTCCGAGCGGTGCACGACGATGATCGGCTTGTCAGGCAGGGTCACACCCGGATTGTCGTTGGTAATCTTCGGATCGTTCCATTTGGTGATCCGCCCCAGGAAGATATCCGCCACATCTTCGGAGGACAGTTTCAGCCCCTTGGCAATGCCGGGGACGTTGTAAGTAACCACCACCGCGCCCATGACCGTCGGGATGTGCAGCAGTTTACCGGGGGCACCCTTCAGTTCGGCATCGGTCAGGAACTTGTCGCTGGCACCGAAATCGACGGTCCGGGCCAGGGTCTGTTTGATGCCGCCGCCGCTGCCGATGGACTGATAGTTGAATTTTACGGTGGTATCGATCCTGGCGTATTCGCTGAACCACTTGGAGTAGATCGGGTAGGGGAAGGTGGCACCGGCCCCGTTGATAAGGATCTCGGCAGATGCACTGGCTGCGGTCAGGGTCAGGGACAGCAGGATGGTCATGATCTTTCGTAACATACTCTCTCCTTTTATCTCTTGTCGTTAGAGAGAGTATGGGCGGCCTATGTTACAACGGTGTGGCGGGTTGTGAACAGTTGTCTGAAATTGCGGTCACTGCAGGAAACAGAACGTCATCACCCTTTTTTCAGGGTGAAGGAAAAGGTGGTGCCCTTGCCGAGATCGCTGCTGACAGACACCTCGCCGCCATGGAGCTGGACGATGTGTTTGACAATCGCCAGCCCCAGGCCGGTTCCCCCCTGCTCGCGGCTGCGCCCCTCGTCAACCCGGTAGAAGCGTTCGAAGATGCGCTGCTGATCCTTGAAGGCGATGCCGACGCCGCTGTCCGCCACCGCAATCTTTAAAAATACCCCCGCATCTTCGCAAAAGACACGGACGGTTCCTCCCCCGGGGGTATATTTAACGGCATTGTCCAGAAGATTGACCAGCACCTGCTCCAGGCTGCCCGGGTTGGCCATGACCTGAGGGAGTTCGGCGGGAAGGTCAACCTGCAGGTCGATCTTTTCTGCTGCCGCCCGGTCCTCAAGGAGGTGGACCGCCTGTTGGATCGCCGGAGCTGGATCGAGCGAGGTCAATTCCAGTGCGGCACCCTTTGCTTCCAGACGGGAGAGGGTCAGGATGTCATTGATCAGCGAGGTCAACCGTTCCGAATGGGCCAGGATGACCTCAGTGAAGCGTCGTGCCCGTTGCGGATCAGACTCCAGTGCGCCGAGCAGGAGTGTTTCGGCGTACCCCTTGATGACCGTTACCGGGGTGCGCAGCTCATGGGAGACATTCGCTACAAAATCACGGCGCATGTTTTCGAGCTTCTTCATGTCGCTGATATCGTGGAAAACGGCTACAACGCCCCGTCGTCTGCCGTCAAACTCCAGGGGTACCCAGTGGGTCAGGAGGGTCTGTCCCTGGGGCTGGAGGGCTATCTCGCGCTGCAGATCACCGGCTTTGCGCTGGTGTTCCTGATAGGCGGCAAGCAGCTCCGGGTTGCGTGACACCTCTGCCAGCTGCCGTCCTGTTACGTCATCATCCAGGGCAAACATCCTGCGGAAGGTCGGATTGACAAGGGCGACGGCACCATCGGTGTCGACCACCATGACACCTTCGCCCATCCCCTGCAGAATGGCGTCCAGCTGTTGCTTCTCAGCGGCCATACGCAGCATCTGCCCCCTGATCCGACCGGCCATATCGTTCATGACCGATGCCAGGGCGCTGATTTCGTCCCCGCCGTTGACCGGAATACGCAGGTCAAGTTCTCCGTTCCCAATGCGTCCGGCTGCGGTAGAAATGGCTCCAAGCGGCTTGAAGACGATCCGTGACAGCACCAGGCTGAGCAGCAGGGAGACCAGTACCGACAGGGCAATGGCTCCACCGATCATGCCGTGCAGTGTTGCGCGGATACGGGAGAGAGAATCAAGCGGCAGCGCCAGCCGGACAAAGCCTTCGGTTGATGGTGTCGAGAACGGAACCGCGGTGTACAGCATATCCATCCGGATCGTGCCGGAGTAGCGGATGGCCGCGCCGCTGCCGGTCGCGGCAGCCTGAATGATCTCCGGCCGGTCGGCATGGTTGTCCAGCCCGGCCAATCCTTCGCGGGGGAGCTCCGAATCACCGATAACCCTGCCGTCCCGGGCAAGGATCGTCACCCGGGCCTTGATCACATCTCCTATCGTCTTCGCTGTAATTTGAAAGTCTGTTGTACGCTCCTGCTCGACCATCAGGCGTGCCAGCCGCACCTGCTGATTGAGCTGCTCACGGGCTTCGTTCGCGGCATATCCGTTCAGGGTGCGGTCAAAGAGCAGATAAAACAGAACAGCCATGGTGAGTACCAGGGCCATGAAGGCAAGCATCAGTTTCCAGCGGAATTTCATGGGTTCGCCTCGATCTTGTATCCGAAGCCGCGGACGGTCTTGATCTGGTCGCCGGCGGCGCCCAGCTTGCTCCGCAGGCGGGTAATGTGGGTGTCAACGGTGCGGGTGTCCCCCAGATAATTATAGCCCCAGACCTGCTGCAGCAGCAGTTCACGGGTGACAACCCTGTCCGGACGCTCGGCCAAATAGATCAGCAGCTTATATTCGGTACTGGTGAGGTCGGCCGGCTGCCCGTCACAGACAACGGTGTGCCGCTCGCTATCGATGGTGATACCGCCGATGATCTTCAGACTCTTCGTTTCTGAATTCGAAGCCGTACAACGCCGGATGATGGCCTTGACCCTCAGCAGCAGTTCGCGCATGGAGAAGGGCTTTGCCAGGTAGTCGTCGGCGCCCACTTCGAAACCGACTACCCGGTCGATCTCTCCGCTACGGGCGGTCAGCATCAGGACAGGTGTGACGCTGGTTGCCGGATTGCGGCGTAGCTCCCTGCACACATCGGTACCCATCATCCCCGGCAGCATCAGGTCCAGTATGATCAGATCGGGCGTTTCCCGCACGGCTTTCTCCAGCCCTTCTCTGCCGTCATGGCTGCAGATGGTGGAAAAACCCTCCTGTTCCAGGTTAAACGCCAGCAGTTCGGCAAGATCCTTTTCGTCCTCTATGATCAGAACTTTCTTCATACGCAACTCCCGACATGATTCTCTCTATCAACGGAACAGTTGATATATTTGTAACACAAAATTTTCATATCGGTGGTGTAGAGTCCCGGCGGTAGATGAGAAACTGCAGAAATATTTCATTGTATGGACGTCGCCGTGGGGCGGCGTGCGGGTGTCAGGTCGTTGATTACCGCCGGCCAGCAGCGGGGTTGTACTGACTCCGACTCATACCCCGCTCTATGTCCGGCTATTTGGTAAATATCGGAACAAGCATCTGGTAGGTCATGAATGCCACCAGAGCCGATGCCGGAATGGTCAAAACCCAGGCCACCAGGATGCGCTGGGCCACCTTCCAGTTGACGGCTGACATACGTTTGGAGAGGCCGACGCCCAATATTGACGAGGTGATGACGTGGGTTGTGCTGACCGGCATGCCCAGGGACGATGCACCCAGGATGACCCCTGCCGATGCCGTTTCCACACAGAAACCGTGCACCGGCTGCAGCTTGACGAAATCACTGCCGATGGTCTTGATGATGCGCCAGCCTCCGGCCGCCGTACCAAGTCCCATGGCGATTGCGCAGGACAGTTTGACCCAGGTGGGGACCTCGAAGGAAGGAATTGCCCCGTATGAAAGCAGGGCCATGGTGATAACACCCATGGATTTCTGGGCATCGGCGGTTCCGTGGGAAAAGGCCATGAAGGCGGCCGAGGCAACCTGCAGCCGGCGGAAGCCATTGTTGAGCGGGCCGGGAGCTGAGTTGCGAAACAGTTGCATGATGATCAGCATGAAGATGAAGCCGATGATCGTGCCGATAACCGGTGAGATGAGCAGAGCCAGGATGATCTTCTTCAATCCGGCCCAATGGAGGGCATTGACCCCGGCATGGGCCAGAACGGCTCCGACGATACCACCGATAATGGCGTGAGACGATGACGACGGCATACCGTAGTACCAGGTAATGATGTCCCAGATAATGGCGCCCATAACGCCGGCCAGCACAACCAGCTGCGTGACATTGTCCTTGTCGACGATCCCCTTGCCGATGGTTCCTGCCACCTTGGTGGATACCATGGCACCGGCAAAGTTGAGGAAGGCGGCCATGAATATCGCCCCTTTGACGGAGATGGCACGGGTGGAGACGCAGGTGGCAATGGCGTTGGCCGTGTCATGGAAGCCGTTGACGTAGTCGAAGATCAACGCCGCCACAATGACCAGCACCAGAAGGATCAGTGTGGCATCAAGCATTTTTCACAACCACGCTTTCCAGGATGTTGGCCGCATCCTCGCACTTGTCGGTGGTTCGTTCCAGGATTTCGTAAATCTCCTTCCACTTGATCAGCTGGATCGGATCCTTCTCCTCATCGAACAGGCGGCTGATGGCTTCGCGGCAGACCTTATCTGCCTCGTTTTCCAGGGCGTTCAGTTCTACGCACTGCTGGCAGATGTCATCATGGCGCTTGCCCAGGTGATTGAGGGCACTGTTGAGGGTGTGGCAGCACCGGACAATGATGAAGGCCAATTCGCGGGCTTCAACGGTCGGTTTTTCCACCCGGTACATGACGAAGCGCTGGGCCGATGCATCGATCAGATCCAGGATGTCATCCAGTGCCGATGCAAGGGCATAGATATCCTCCCGGTCGAATGGGGTTATGAATGTTTTGTTGAGCGTGCGTATGATGGCATGGGTCTGTGAGTCACCCTGATGTTCAATCTCTTTGATTTCCTGCTGGATGGCGGTAGCCATCTCATAATTGTCGAGCATCTGTTTCAGACGTTCCGAGCCGGTAATCAGGGTTGTGCCCATCTCATGAAACATCTCGAAAAACTTCTCTTCCTTGGGAATTAAACCAAACAATGTGCCGCTCCTCTCATCCTCATTTATCATTTCCGGTTGATGCAACATAGCGTGCCGTTGTTACAACTATGTTACGCAAAAGTTACAATACGGAAATTCGTTTCAGGATAACGGAGGCTTGTGGCGGAAAAAAGGAGATACTCAGGAGCCGTTGTACATCTCAAGGAGGAACAGGGCGATCTCGATGGCGATCAGGATGATGATGATCCATTCGAGACGGGCAGACCTGCGGGCATGGGAGAGGTTGCTGAAGACATCGGTCATGTCCAGCAGGGTCTCGGACTTATGTTTGATCTCCAGGTAGCGCTGATTGAGTTCGAACATGCCGGCCATTGTGGTGTAGAGCCGGTCGGCCTCGGGGTTGTCCCAGGTGATGTCCGGCTTGTCCAGCACCATGATGTGGGCGATGGAGGTGAATTTGAAGCTGAGGATTGACGAGGCCAGCCGGGCCATGGCCCGGTCGGAAAGCCCGATCTTGCCCCTGCCGAGGCGGGCGATCAGCCCCTCAACCTCGTCGAATACCACATCGATCCTCTCCTCGATCCGTTCCAGGGCCACCGACTTGGCGATGACAAAACAGATGATATCGAGGAAAGCCTGACTGTAGCGCGGCATAACCGCACCGTCATTGGCGATGACCGGCTCGCGGGCGGGATCTATCTCCAGCCGGTATTCCTCACGATGGGGGAGTCGGGGCTGCCCCTTCAGTGATTCTGCGTAGCGGGGGATCGTATCCATAAACCTGGCGATGATATCTCCGGAGCAATTAAGAAAGACGGCACCACCGAAATAGTAGAGGTACACCTGTTCGCTATCCTGGTTTGCAGTTAGGCTGAAGGTCACCGGATTAAGCTTCATCGGCTCCTCCCAGCGGTATTTGCGGGTGATGCCGAGCTTTGCTGCCAGACGGTTCAGATCCAGTTCGCCACCGAAAGCAAATGCGGTAAATGTGAACTGTTCCATGATCAACCACCTTTCAGATGGCCCCGAGCGGCCTGCCTGGACTCACATCTTTTCTGAAAATCTGCTGCGGTGTTCGCTGAAATCGGGGACCATCCGCTCATATCCCGATGCCATCAGCGGAGAAGAGATGAGAAAGTCGGCGGTGGCCCGATTGCAGGCAACCGGGATATTCCAGACCACGGCGATCCGCAGCAGCGCCTTGACATCCGGATCATGGGGTTGGGGCTCCAGCGGATCCCAGAAGAAGATTACGAAATCGATCTCTCCCTCGGCGATCTTGGCGCCGATCTGCTGATCTCCACCCAGGGGGCCGCTCTGCAGTTTGACCACCGGCAGGTCGAGGTGCTTTTCCAGCAGGGCGCCGGTGGTGCCGGTGGCATAGAGATCGTGGGCGGCAAGCGAGCCCCTGTTGAAACGGGCCCATTCGACCAGGTCGCGCTTCTTGTTGTCGTGGGCAACCAGGGCAATACGTTTGCGCGGCGGGAGCTGCTGATGGTCTCTACTCATGGCGTACCTGTCCTCTCATATAAACTGCTCAGATTTTTCAGATGGTGCCGAATGCCTTCTTGAGGGACGTGACGGCTTTTCTGCCAGGTACCAGATACCAGAGAAAGGTTGCCTTCTCCTGGTTCAACTCCAGTGCCACACAGGCCCCCTTTTTCAAGATGATATCACCAGCGGTCCGCCCGAGCAGAGTTGTCGCCAGTGCTCCCAGCTGCGGTTCGTGGCCGACGAGTAATACCCGTTTGTGATCCCGACACGCATTGATATGCTGAACCAGCTTCCTGATATCTCCTCCCGGCAGCAGCAGTGTGCTGGCCTGCACCCGATTTCTGCGGCAGGCTTTCCGTGCCGCAATCTCAGCGGTCTGCACCGCCCGGGTCAAGGGGCTGGTGAGGGTCAGGCGCGGCTTGGGGCCATGTTTGACAATCCCTGAAATCGTCCTGTCAGCTTGAGATCGCCCGGCTTCGGTCAGATAACGCCATTCATCTGCCAGATCTCCGATCGCATCCACCGCCTCGCCATGCCGCATTATGTAGAGAATCATGGCTGTCTCCTTTGTGTACCCCTTAGATAAAATTATAGACTTCGAGAGGGTATTTGCAACTAATGAACTCAAATCAAGGCGGCCATCAAAGCGGGGTGCATCAAATAACAAAGGTCAGTACGAATGCCCTGACCTTTGTTATTGCGATTTTCGGAATCAAAAGGATTGTCTAACGGACTGAAAACAAGACAATTGCCAGTCTCTTAAAATGCAGAGCATTTTATTTATAGACAATGGTGTACTGCAAGTCTGATTCTAAGTATGTCTGCTAAACCAGGGGAGATTACTCGTTCATTACCCAAACAATAACAACTCGCGTGCTAATAGCAGGAACAGGGAAAGATTGAACACCGACGCAACTATACCAAAGAGAAGTCGCCGCGTAGTTATAATAGAGAACAGCGCCGCTATCAGGCCTATGACGGCACCAAAACAGGCCCCGAGGCAGGCAAGACCCGTCGGGCTGCAGATATCGAAAATCTCTCCGATGCCGTAACATATTACCGTCATTGGTATGGCCGAGAATACTGCAATTTGTGAGATTAAACACCTTGGTGTGTTTGCTGCTGAAAACGTCATCTTCTCCATAGTTATGGAACCAATCTGGCAAACAACTCAAAAAGCTCTTCTGAATCCTTCACAAATAAGGTTTCAGGCACCATCAGGCACTCCCTTACAACAACAGCGGTGTTTCCCGAAAGCACATTCCACCAGAGCGCTGTGCGGTCACTGACATCGTCGCCCGTGTAATAGACCTTATCTCTCGGGGGTGATATTCCAAAGAAACGAGCCAGGTGGTTGACGCCAATAGATTTGTTGTAGCTGGAGATCATTTGCACTTCCAACATCCCATCACGATTGTAATGAAAAGGGAGTCGCAGATCCCTGACTAATAGTGAAAGCTGATTCGTGAAACGTTGCCGGAGTTCCCAATCACAATTTTTCATATCGATAACCAGAGACCAGAGCCGGTCGGCAAAGTCCAGATTATAACCTCCGGCTAGATCCATAAGCCGGAACAGGCACTTTGATCGAACCTTAATCAACTCCTCCTCATGACCGTGAAAAGGCCCCACCATCATCCCCCCCGGTAGTTGCCACTCCAATCCGTGGTGGCCACCAACAATGATGCCGGGTATGTCAAGGAACCCTGTACTATCACCGATGGCCCTGCCGGTAACAGCGATGACCTGGTCATTCGGTAAAGCAGCCAAACGCTTCATGAGCCGGTAAAGTGGCTGGTCATGCACCAATCCTTGTTCTGTAGAAGCAAACATACTGTCACAGTTGAATATAAATAGTCGCATCGTCACCTTGTCCTTGTAAGTGTTATGCCTGATGCAGAGTTTACTTCCTTCTGGCCGCTTTGTTCAGAACAGCCTTCCGGCGGGGCGGCGGTTTCTTTGTCTTTCGGGAACCCATTTTTCCAGATGCTTGGCCTCCCGAGATACTGCTAAGGAGCAGTTGCGGCTCCGTCAGTCTCGGGTCTGCCGCACGGGCACGTTCTAACAGTTCCCGAGATTCGGATATACGGCCCGATTTCATGTAGGTTCTGCCCAGAGCCAGCAACATTCTGGCGTTGCCGGGCTGTTGTTCTATGGCTTTTTTGTACTCTGTGATGGCCTGGTCGTAATCTTTCTTGAATTCATACACAATCCCGAGACGGTAAAGGCGCTGAGGATCATCCGGCGCCTTGTCCAGCCATTCTTTGACAAAGATTGTCAAATCGTCGTAGCGTTTATTTTTAACATAAAGGGTAATCAGGGCATTACGTGCCACTTCGTCATCAATGTGCAGCCTGATGACCTCCTTGTAGTGGGTCTCGGCAGCGGCGATCTGGTTCGCCAGCATCAGCAGTCGCGCCAACTCCCGGTGCCCTTCGAGGTGATTCGGATCAAGCCGCACCACGGTTTCAAATTCCCGAATGGCCCTGGAACGGTCCTTTAGTTTTTCGTAGACCTTTCCTAATCCGAGATGAAACAGGGGGGTGTCTCCCCTCAGGCGCAACAGTTCATTATACTGCTCGGCTGCCTCCAGGTAGTTGCCGTGCCAGGTGTAAATCTCTGCCAGCCTGCGCCGTGCGCCAGTGGTCGCGGGATCCTGGACGACCGATAACCGATAGGCTGCAATTGCATCGTCATACTGTCCGCCCCGCTCATGTAACAGGCCGGTTTCATAGTGGATCTCACTATTTTTATAGCCAGATGCGATGAGGCCATTGAAGGTCGCCATGGCGTCGTTATCACGTCCGGCGGCCATCTGGGCCTTGCCGAGCCGGTGGCGGATATCATGCCAGTCCGGTCGTCCTTTCAGGGCGGTCTGGTAGGTGCCGATCGCCTGTCCGTACTCCCGGGCCTGCATGAATTCATCCCCTTTTCTCGCAAAATCCTCCGGATTGATGGTCACATCAACGCCGGCACGGAGGAACTCTATTCGTGCCGCTTCACGCTGCCCTTTCTCCATAAGCACTTCTGCCAGGAGACGACGGGCGTTCTGATCCTCTGCATGCGTCAACAGATATGGATGCAGTTCACTGATAGCCCGGTCAAGGTGACCGGCCTTGCGGTACACCCCGGCTAGCTCCGGGGCATAACCGGATGCAACCGGTTTCTGTTTTCTTAGGTAAAGGAATTCCTTTTCTGCATTGTCATATTGGCCAAGCTGCAGATACGCATCGGCGCGGCCCTTGTGTAGTGCAGCCTCGCTAGGAAATGCCTTCAACGTTTCGCCATAATGGAGCAGAGCCAGGTCTGGAAGCCGGGCGGTATTCATGATCTCAGCCATGGCGCGATGGTATCGGGGATCCGGTCGGTGGAGCAGTCCCCTGGTCAATGCAGCGGCAGCCTCACCATCATGCCCTTTCGCGTGCAACAATAGCCCAAGGTTGCCGTAGGCGTCGGCAATGTCCGGTCCCGCTGCAATAACAGAGCGGTACAGCGATGCAGCTTCATCAGGTTTTCCGTTTCGTTCCGCCTGCAGTGCCTTGATAAAAAGCCCAGGTGCGCCGGTCGCGCATGTCGTAATGATAGAATTTTCAAGTTTGTCGCGTTTTGATGGATCGGTGACTGACGGCAGTGTCTCTATGAGCTTTCTGGATTCTTCGCAGGGATCAGACGTGCCGAGACCCCATCCGAAACCGCTGCATGTGATGAGTGTGCAGAGAAGAAAAAGTAGATTTAAAGTGCGGCGAGTGGCTGTCATAGGTCGATCTCCAGGTTGTCGAACAACTTCGAAATAAATCTGCTGAAAAGGGAGGGGGGGGACCAGACCTGATGAACGTCGCTGAGCGGGATTCCTTTCCGTGAATCGACCAGGCCGAAATTTTTAGTTATTCCGCAACAGAGCGCACGTTGCCATTCACGTTCAGGAACGAGACCCCATCTTGAGATAAATTCATCATATGACGGCTGCTCACCGTAATTCATTTCACTGACATCAATTGCAAACGGATTCCCCTGCCGGTCAAAATGAACCTTTTCAACATACGCGGTATGCCAGTAGTTGCTGACGGTAAAGAGGGTGACATCACCTTTCCTTATGTCATCAACCTCCTCGTTCTTTAAGATCTTGATTGCCTGAATGCTGTACGGCACCGGGAAAGCGGGTATTCGTGATTTAATATAATCAACGCAATAGCCACCCTTCCCTATCCAGTCTTCACAGTTACATCCTGCACCGCTTTCCGACCCGGGTGCCAGTAGTACGACAACAAGACACGCAATCGTGACTGGTCTCACCTTACCTATCCTCCAATACGTTGTCTGAATCGTGATGATTTTCAGCAATCGGGGGAGCGTTGCCCGCCCCCCGATTGCCGAGACGTTACCGCGCAAGGACCTTGAACTCATCCCGGCGGTTTTTGGACCAGGCAGCCTCGTCGCTGCCGGTTTTCAAAGGATTCTCCTTGCCGTAACTAATTATACTGAGACGGTCTGAAGGGATGCCAAGCGTCTCAAGGTACTGCTGTGCTGCTTTGGCCCGTCGCTCTCCAAGCGCGAGGTTGTATTCGGCAGACCCCCGTTCGTCGCAGTTACCTTCAATACGAATTTTGGGTGCAGAATGTTTTTTCAGTGCGTCGGCATTGCGGACAAGTGTCTCCCGCGCACTTTTGCTTAAACCTGAAGAATCGTAATCAAAATAGATTTTCTCCAGTGCTGATTGTAACGTTCTGTCCGAGACAGCATCCCCACTGGAGGAAACAGATGTCGAATCGGTTTTTGCCAGGTTAGAAGGTGGCGAGACCTCATTTGATTGGGGCAGTTTGGACGGTGATATGGATGGCTGCTGTTGTGGGGTTGCGATAGTAGGTTTCAACGGAGTTACGTCTTTGGTTATGGCCCGTTGCTCTGCGCAGCCGGAGATGATGGATACAACAATGCCAATGCATGCAGCGGCACGCACGAATACGCAAGTACGCATGGATATCACTCCTTAGATAGTTTGAGTTGTGCTGATTCAGGGCGCACAAAGCCCTGTGACCGAATTGGTCTTATTCCGGGATTCAGTAGTTGTTACGAAGGGATGGTTATACGGGAGGAGCTCGTGGCGGTAACGGATTGAGGGATAACAGCGAAAGAGACGAATAAACCTGGGCGGTCTCGGTGGTGGAAACTTCAGGAATAGGGACGTTATAGTTCAATTGTGCCGGGATAACCGGAGCAATTTCTGCCTTGACAACAGACTGAACAATGGTGCGTGAGGTTGTTTTATCGAGAACAGCACGCCGGGAGGGTTTCGGTTTGTGCGGGCGTGAGATGTCAGGCACCCGCATCCCGATAACCACAAGGAACAGCGGGATGACAAGTATGATGCCGCGGATTAGACGGCTATGTTTTAAAACAAATCCCATATGGTCGTCAGCCTAGCAAATTACCAAAGTCAACACAAGCAACTTGATAAAGATCATATCAGGCGAGTATGTATAATTTGTTAAATTTATTGATAAAATAATAACTGTTTGTGGGCAATTTATATTGAAGCATCTGCGGACTTAGAAATTTATATTTTTATATATTAATTGCAAGATATATGGTAATTGGAATAATTGTGATTTTGTAGGGTGCAAGACCTGCATTCCGCCAGTACGCAGTGCAGATTCTGCACATTAATATCGATGTGGTTTCTGGCGCTAAAAATATATGCCCCTAGTTACGGATAGATATGGAATTGGCACACTCCCTGATATATCCCGGTCATAGACATATAAAATGAGCGGGAGGATTAGGGTATGAAAAAGCAGATCTTCATCATGGCAACGATGTTCGGAGTAGCGGCACTGACAAGTTCGGGTTCTGCATTTGCTGCCGGTTACGGTAAAGGAGGCGGTCAGCAGATGCAGTCACAGAGTTTCAATCAGTCACAGTCGCAATACAGGCAGCAGCACCGTAACCAGTCACAAGCGACGACAGGGGCCACTTCAGAGACGAGACCGGCTGATTCACAACGCAGGGACGGTACCTTTTTTGACAACCGGAACGACCGCCAACGGTTCCACCGTTCGCCCGGGTAATGGCAGCGGGTTACAGGACGGTACCAGGCTGAATACGACCACCGCACAATAAATGATCAGGCCCCCCCGGCAGGGTGGTGTTCTGCCGGGGGCTGGGGCCAGGGGTGTCAGACGATGAAACGTTTACTACTCATTTTCAGCATAGTCATATTCGGGGGCTGGAGCCGGGAATCATGCGCATTCTGGGGAAGCGACAGCACCGGTACCGCAAGCGGGCTCGATGTCGTTTCCGGCTTTGATGTCAACACCATTACCACGGTAAGCGGCACCGTGGTCTTGCCACCGGAGCGAAAAGGTCAGGAGCAGCATACCACCATGACCGTAATGTCGAATCAGGGCACGGTAACAACGGTCGTTGGCCCCTGGTGGTACTGGGAAAAGAATGGCATCGGGCTGGTGAAGGGAAACGAGGTCCTGGCAACAGGATCGCTGGCACAAGGCAAGGATGGCGGTCTCTACCTGTTTGCTCAGAAGATCGAAAACAGAAGTACCGGCGAAGCGGTAACTCTCAGGTCGGATTCTGGCAAACCGGTCTGGTCCGGGAGCGGCGGAGGCAACGGACAGCGCAACAGCATCCGGCAGGGCGGCGGCTATCGGGGCGGCGGCTCCAGAGGGGGGCGGAGATGAGGGGTACTTACCTCATGATTTGTCTGTTTCTCCAAGCACTTATTCTGTCGGCTCCTTTTTCTGTTATGGCTGCCAGTGGCACACCGGAAAAACCTCAGACAGCATCAATCAGCCTTGGGGCTGAATATGCATCCGGTAAATATGGAACTGACTCCCGCATTCAGAGCTATTACATGCCGTTGATCGCGACCTGGTCGCCATCAGAACTCTTTGATATTGGCGTAGAACTGCCGTTTATTTATCAAAGCAGCTCACAGGTAACGACGAGTCTTTACACGGTTTCGCAAGGTTCAGCCACTACCAATTCAGCTGTCAGTTCAGCCACCGGCGCTGCTGCCAAGGGAGGGCCAGGCGGCACGAGTGGAGGAGGGCAGCAGACGGGAAACGGCTCAACAGGCAATGGAGTCTCATCTGATGTTGCAGGCCTTGGTGACATAATTCTGCGCATGGGTGTCATTGCTCTAAAGGAAAGTACTGCGTTCCCGCAAATACGCCCCAATCTTGCGGTAAAATGCCCGACTGCGGATACGTCTCTCGGTCTGGGAACCGGTGAATTTGATTTCAGTGCCGGGCTTGAACTGACGAAATGGATCGGCGATCTGCACCTCACCGGCGAAGGGGTTTTTACCTATCAGGGCAGGGCACAGGGCTTCGATCTGAAGAATTATATCAGCTACACCGCCGGGGTCGGTTACCAGGTCACTGATTACTTCGAACCGATGTTTGTTGTAAAAGGTGCTACACCCCCATCATCCTATTCCAGTGAGCTTCTCGAGATGCGGATTCGAGCGATTTGGATGCTCAGCAGCACGACATCACTTGATCTGTACGCTTCTAAGGGGCTTACTGACAATAGCCCCGATTTCGGCGGAGGGATAACAATCGGCTACTCATTCTGAAATGGTAAAATCAACTCGACTCCTGATAGGCATACCGCTGGCCTTTACCATGCTGGTGGTATGGTTCGCCTGGACCGCTTTTCGAGCGGCTCCGCCCCTCGCCGCCGAAACCCTGCGCGGGGCAGGGCTTTCTATTGCCGCGGCTGTCGAACAGCTGGCCGTGGCCGACCCATCCTTTCGATCTCTCGCACGCTATACCACACCAGACATAGCCTATTTTGCCCTTGTAGACCGGCAGGGAACCATCCGTTTCCACACAAATCCGGGACTCATCGGCAAAACGTCGGAACTCCCTGATAGATCTCACGCCCTTTCAGGAATCTTGGAACAGCGGGAACTGCTTGGAACCGGGGAAGAGGTCTATCTGCTCAGGACCGCTCTCCATGCTGACCATAACGAATATCTGCTCGTGCTGGCACTCCACACCTATCGGGCCGATCAGGTTATCCATCGTGCACAGTTAGGCGTATCGGTTGTATCTGCATTGACGGCAGCGCTATGGGGACTCACTCTGCTGGCAGTTTTCATGCTCCGGCGTGACGAGAAACGGCAACGAGAGATGCAGCGTCAGGAAGAATTGGCCCGACTGGGTGAGATGGGGGCCGTCATGGCCCATGAGATAAGAAACCCGTTGGCCGGAATCAAGGGGTTCGCCCAGCTGATTGAGGCAACGGATAATCTGGAAACGGCTCGCCGGCACGCTGGAAAGGTCGTCTCCCAATCGTTGCGAATGGAAGCTCTGGTGAATGACCTGCTGAATTATGCCCGCAACGATGTCGGCGAACGACATCCGGTAGATCTCTCGGAACTTGTGCAGGAGTGCATAACACTGGAACGATCTGAAGCTGTCGGGAATAATGTCGATATTGAGGTCAATCTGACTGACCGGGCGCTGGTGACTGGTAACGCTGACCGCTTGACCCAGATGCTGCTTAACCTGATAAAAAACGCTCTGCAGGCGATGCCGCAGGGGGGCGTGATGAAGCTCAGCCTGCTGGAAAGAGGCAATTCCATACAGCTTGCCGTTCGTGACAACGGCATTGGCATCCCGCCTGAACACAGGGAGAACATATTCAATCCTTTCTGGACCAGTAAAACCACCGGGACAGGCCTCGGACTTGCCCTCTGCAAAAAAATTGCGGAAGAGCATGGCGGAACAATTGCCGTAACCAGTGTCATTGGTACCGGTACTGAGTTTTTAGTGACATTGCCGTCAAGGAACTAATCCGGGAGAACATGCATGACTGCCACTATATTGATTGTTGAAGATGACGCGGTATTCAGGGAGTTGCTCACCACCATCCTTGATGGCGCCGGCTACACCGTTTCCACCGCGGTAGATGGCGGTGATGGTCTGCGGCGCATCCAGCGCGAACGCTTTGATCTGGTGCTGTGTGACATGAAGATGCCGATCAGAAGCGGCTTTGATCTCTTTAGGGCAACCAGAAGTGACCCGCACCCCCCGCTTTTTATTTTCATTACCGCCTTTGGCCGTGTCGATGAGGCGGTTGCCGCGATCAAGGAGGGAGCATTTGACTTTCTGGCCAAGCCACTGAAAGACCCTTCCACTCTTCTGGCTACAGTCAGCCGGGCATTGGAACAGGTGGAGCTCGAGCGTATGGCGGTCTCGCTCCAGGAAACCGAAAAAGCTGGTCTGCCGCCAGAAGATCTGATTTTTGCCGGCAGAGCCATGGAAGAGGTCAGGAAGATGGTGCAGGATGTGGCCCGTACTCAGGCCACGGTGCTTCTACATGGCGAAAGTGGTTCCGGCAAGGAACTGATTGCCCGCATGATTCACCTGGCCAGCCCCCGGCGAAATGGCCCGTTCATTGCGCTCAACTGTGCGGCCATTCCGGAGAACCTCCTGGAAAGCGAACTGTTCGGTCATGAGCGAGGAGCGTTCACCGGAGCAATTCAGGCTCGGCGCGGAAAATTTGAACTCGCCCAGGGGGGGACTATTTTTCTGGATGAAATCGGTGAAATGCCCGCCCTGTTGCAGGCCAAGCTGTTGCGGGTTCTGCAGGAGCGCACCTTCGAGCGCCTTGGCGGCACGCTGCAGATAAAGACTGATGTCCGTGTCATCGCCGCGACCAATCGTAATCTTGCTGTCGAAGTCACCGAAAAGCGTTTCCGTGAAGACCTGTATTACCGCTTGAACGTATTTCCCATCAACCTGCCGCCGCTCAGGGACCGGGTAGATGCCATACCGCTTCTGGTACGGCACTTCTGTGCCCGGTTCTCAGCCGCCTCAGGAGCCCGGAAACCGGTGCGTGTCACCGCTGAAGCACTTGCCCTACTGCAACGGCACACCTGGCCGGGTAACGTCAGGGAGCTGCAAAACGTCATTGAACGCGGGGTCATTCTGGCCAGGGGGGAAATTTCCCTTGATGCTCTTCCGCAAGAGATCCAGGAACCGGCGGCCATCGACAGTCGTGGCGGGCTCCTCAAGCATCGTGAAAAAGAATCCATCGTCAAAACATTGCAGTCTTTCAAAGGGAACCGGCGACAGACCGCCGACGCTCTGGGGATATCCCTGCGCACACTGCAGTACCGTTTGAAAGAGCTGAACCTGTTGGTCCGTGAGGAGCCGTAAACTCACGTCATCTAATTAGCTGGAAGGAAATTATCAATGGAATCCCGCCCGATCATCAACCGCGTCCTTGTCTCACTAATTACCGCCCTGAGTTTCGTGGCGATGTCCCTGTCCGGTATTGCCGCCTTTATCGTGCCGCAAGGCAAGGTTGCCTACTGGACGAACTGGACTTTCATGGGGCTTTCCAAGACCCAATGGGGCAACATCCACATAACCACCAGTGTGTTGTTCCTTATCGCCGGCATCTGGCACACCTGTTACAACTGGACTCCCCTTATGCAGTACCTGCGCGGTATTCCGGGGCGCATGGCGGCCAGCTGGCGCGATCTGGCCATTGCAGCTGCGGTTACGGTGTTCTTCACTGTCGGAGGTGTCACAAAAACGCCGCCTCTCAATTACATCATCAGTTTCAATAACTGGATCAAGGAGAGCTGGGTTAAAACACCGGCTGATGACCCGCCGTTCGGGCATGCTGAACTGCTTTCGCTGAAGGGGTTCTGCAAGAAGATGTCAATCGAGCCTGTCTCCGCCCTGGCGCAATTACGTCAGAGTGGCATGACGGTGCGTGATGGGGAAATGACCCTCGATCAGATAGCCAAGGCCAATCAGTGCACCCCCTCCAATGTCTACCAGATCATCAGAAAGCTGGAGCAGCCTGAATCTGTGATACCATCTGCCGGTGCCGTAATGTCATCCCCTGCAGGTCAGGCCGGCGCTAGCAGGGCTTCCGCCGCCAAAGGTAAAATGATCCCGTCCCCTCAGCCGGTGCCGGTCGCTGAAAAGCAGCTTTACACAGGGGATCTTGTCGTCGAGCGGTTTGAGGGGAAGGGAATCGGTCGGAAATCCATTGTTGCTATTTGTAACGAACTTAATCTTGATATCGCACATGTCAGAAAAAAGCTGAATGAACAAAAAATGGCGGTCAAAGATGACGAAACCCTGAAAGAAGCCGCTTCGCGTCTCAACATCATGCCCATTGAAATTCTTAAAACCATACTGGTCGGCGAGCCCATGTAGCCTTGGCCGGCCATCATACTTAAAGGAGGAAATATTATGAAACTCGCCGTCACTGTCTGTCTGACCCTGGTTCTGGCCGTTTGTTCTTTTTCATTGAATGCTTCACCAAGCCATGCCTCATCCCATGAATCCGACATCGCAGCACACAAGTCCTGCAAGTACTGCGGGATGGATCGTGAGAAATTCGCCCACAGCCGCATGGTGATCGAATTCGAAGATGGCTCCTCAGTTGCCACCTGCAGTCTGCACTGTGCCGCTGTTGATCTTGCCAACAACATCGACAAGGCACCCAAGTCCATCAAGGTGGCTGACTACAACACCAAGCAGTTGATCGATGCCGAAAAGGCCTGCTGGGTTATCGGCGGCGGTAAGCAGGGGGTCATGACGAAGAACGCCAAATGGGCATTTTCCGGTAGGGACAAAGCAGAAGAGTTCGTAAAGCAAAACGGGGGAAAGCTGGTCGGTTTTGATGAAGCTATCAAAGCGGCTTACGAAGATATGTACACCGATACCAAGATGATCAGGGACAAGCGCAGGATGATGAAAATGAAAAAAGATGCCGCGAGCAACGGGCACGGGCAGAAACATTGACACATTTTACTGCTTTTGCCTTGAAATTTTTACAACACGAAAAGCCACCGGTCCGTCAAGGCAGGTGGCTTTTCGTGTGCCAGGTACCCACTCCGGCTTTTATATGCCAATAATCGCATCATAAAGTTCCTGACTGATGAATTGAGGCGTGTAGGTGATTCCCTGGAATGCCAGTCCCTTTACGTATGCCCGCAGATGACTCTTTGAACCTTCCAGCAGATTCTGATACGCATTGATAATATCAAGATGTGTCGTGACATCAATGGCATGCTGTATATCAATCATGTCGATCTCTTCAATAGTGGCACCGACGTACAGACCATCCACAAAAGATTGCGAGCCTTTGATCATAAGCTGGTCATACTTGCCCTGCAGGTCGGCATTGGTGAAAAGCCCGATTGACGGAAGGGCGGGGTCGGCAAGGTTATATTTGTCGATCATTTTCTTCATGGTATCGGTATGCTGCTGCTCAGATTCAGATATAGAAGAGAATGTCACAGCCCCCCATAAGGAAAACATATTGAGGTATACATCGTGTGCAAGTTTTTCTTCTTCGCGCATGTAGCTCAGCACTGTTGATTCGCTGGAGGTAAGCGGCAAGATTGAAGCCGCCCCGCTACGGGCTGCCTCTGCCGGGTTGCCAGAAAGCGACATCACAACCACTGCAGCTGTAAATACCGTTGATAATATTTTCCTGAAAAAATTTGTCGTTTCCATGACCGCTCCTTTCCCAAGTCGCACTTATAACAAGAAAGTTGAAGCCGCCTCCCATTCGGGAAGGCGGCTATGATGTGGGGGCGACTACTTTACGCAGGTGCCCGATTTGATCTGGGTGCGGATACCGGTTTGGCTCTTTGTCTGGGTAGCTGCAAATGCGGTTGCGGAAAGTGAAAGGGCTACGAGAGCTGCGATGGCGACGATCATGTTCTTTTTCATTGTGTTTCTCCTTTGTCAGTGTGTTTTTGATGAGACTAAGAAATGTGCGAACGATTACTTTACACAGGTTCCCGATTTGATCTGGGTCCGGATGCCGGTGCCGGTCTGGGACTGGGTAGCGGCAAAAGCGGTTACGGAAAGAGAAAGTGCTGCGACGGCTGCAACGACTGCTACAAGTTTACGGCTTTTCATAGGTACTACCTCCTTGAGTGTGTTTGATTCTTTACATTCCACATGACGTGCCAAGTTTATAATTAGTTGAAATTTGATGCTTTAATAGTTTAGATGGTGTGCTGGTGCTTTAGATTTCGTGCAGAAACTGCCTGATTGCATCAGTCTCCTGCGTTTTTCTGCACTTGTGTTGTTAACCGTATGAAATATTCATATAATGCGATGGTTTGCTGTGCATACTCACAAATCATCGTAGTACAACAGACCATGCGAGCCACAATTGTGTGTCGATATGACCCAGGGTCCGCCGGTGAATGCACGGGAGTACTGGTTTGGTTAAATCCGTTTTGTGATGAAGAATGGGTATGGCGAATAAATGAGTGCGCTTACGGGGTGAAATGACAAAAGGCCAGGGCGTGTGCCCTGACCTTTTATATTGCGTGGAGCCGACTGTCGGAATCGAACCGACGACCTCATCATTACGAGTGATGTGCTCTACCAACTGAGCTAAGTCGGCGTGCTAGAAAAAAAGGAATCCCGCTTGGGATTCCTTGATTGTTTTTGGAGCGGGAAACGGGATTCGAACCCGCGACTTCAACCTTGGCAAGGTTGCACTCTACCACTGAGTTATTCCCGCGCAACGAGTTCTTTTATTTATCAGACCGCCGTTGCAGTGTCAACATTTTTTGTGATCGGATGAAAATTTTTGGTGGCTGATCAGTGACCTGCCGGGGGGGCATGTGCACTGGAACAATCAGTCCGATTCCGACAAGAGATCGAGGTACAGCCTCTCCAGCACCTTTCCCCGCGATGCCCAGGAATGCTCGTGCAGGGCCTTGGTACGGACCAGTTCGGCATAGTGATTGCGGGCATCTCTGCTTGCCGCCAGCTCGGTAATCCTGTCCGCCAGGCTGCGGGGATTCCCGTATTCGGCGTAGATGCCGGAGTCCCCCAGCACCTCGCGGTTGACGGGGGTGTCGAAGGCAACGACCGGGAGACCACAGGCCATGTAATTGAAGATCTTGCCGTTCGCTTCGGTGGGTGACAGTTTCGGGGTGACGGCGATATCCGCTGCCGACAGCATCCGGGGGGCTTCAGCGTAATCGACCTTGCCGGTGAAGGTGATCATATCCGCAATGTCGAGCCTCTGCGCTTCAACCCGGTAGCGCTCTTCCGGGAAGCCCATGATCAGGAAACGGGCCGTGACGCCGTCGTTCTTCAGGAGGCGGATACTCTCCAGCAGCAGGTCCGTCCCCTGGTAGCGGTTCATGAGCCCCAGATATCCTACCACAAAGGCATCGGCGGGGATGCCGAGCCTGGTACGAACGTCCCCGGCAGGGACGGGGCGGAAAACATCCGTATCAACTGCATCGATAAGCGGGGTTACCCGTGACGGCGGTACCTGCCATTCGGTGATGAGATCGAGCGCCCCTGCGGTGGAACTGGTGACAATACGGTCCGCCCACCGGTTGATCGTGCTCTCGATCCACCGGAAGACACCGGCAATCCGCGATGTCTTCGTGAAGAAGCCGTGGTCGATGCATTCACCGGTGAGGCTTCCCTGGTAATCCAGGATCAGCGGCAGCCGTGAGATCCGTTTCAGCCAGTAGCCGATAAAGGCCCCTTCATGGAGGTGGGCATGGATCAGGTGGGGGCGGAAATCGGGTATGACCAGCAGCGCCCTGAGGTACAGCAGCAGGTCAAGATAGAGCTTATGCCAGGATGGACCGGCCTCGAGGCGGGAATACCAGGGGACGGACGGGATGCGGTAGGTAGGGATGCCGGGCAGGTCCCGGCCGATATGATAGGTGACGATCCGGACATCGTGCCCGAGCGTGCGGAGTGTCGCGGCTTCCTCGTAGATGCGGACATGGCACCCCCGGTCGGCGAAATAGGGGGTCGGGGCCAGCATGAGGATCTTCAGTGACCTATTCGCCAAGGTTGATCCTGTCCCGGATGACGTAGATCGGTTTGCCCTGGGCTTCGTAATAGGTGCGGGCGTTGAGTTCCCCCAGGAGCCCCAGGACGATGAACTGTACCCCCATGAAGAGCAGGAAAGCGGTCATGATCAGGAGCGGGTTGCGGTTCATGCTCAACCCCTCGAAGAGCTTCATGTAGAGGGTCATGCTCCCGGTGCAGATGCCGGCCAGGAAGGTGTAGACACCCCATTTGCCGAAGAGCTGGATCGGCTTGGTGGAGTAGGTCAGCAGGAACTTGACGGTCATCAGGTCGAGGACCACTCTCAGGGTCCGCGAGATGCCGTATTTGCTGGTGCCATGCAGGCGCGGTCGATGATTGACCGGGATCTCGGTGACCTTGGCGCCGACCTGGGAGGCGAGGGCGGGTACGAACCGGTGCATCTCCCCGTAGAGATTGATACCGTCCAGCACCTCGCGGCGATAGGCCTTGAGGGTGCAGCCGTAGTCATGCAGATGGACGCCGGTCATGCGGGAGATCAGGGCATTGGCCAGCATGGAGGGGATCTTGCGGGTGATGAAGGTGTCCTTCCGGTCGCTCCGCCAGCCGGATACCACATCAAATCCTTCGTTCAGTTTCTGGATCAGGCGGGGGATGTCGGACGGGTCGTTCTGAAGGTCGCCATCCATGGGGATGATGATGTTGCCGGTTGCGGCGTCGAAGCCGGCCGACATGGCAGCGGTCTGGCCGAAGTTGCGGCGGAAGCGGATGACCCGGACCCGCCGGTCGCCGGCGGCGATGGTGGTGAGTGCCTTGAAAGAGCCGTCGGCCGAACCGTCGTCGACCATGATGATTTCATACTCCGTATCGTAGCCGTCCAGGGATGTGGTGATGGAACGGTACAGTTCGGCGATGTTGTCTTCCTCATTATAGATCGGTACCACGATGCTGAAATTCACGCGAGCTCCAGTGCTGTTTATTCATAACAACCAGATATACATAGCAGAATACCGCGGTTCTGCCCATAGTTTATTAGCTGGTTACCAGGCGGACTGGCCGAATTCCTTGACCCGGCGTATGGTTACCGGCGCGTCAGGACGTGCGGCGGAGATCCCCTTCGTTCCGCCAAACAGTCCGCAGAGCAAGCCATAGCCGTTGGCAAGGTGCATGACCGGAAAAAGCAGCAGGAGGAGCAGGCGTGAGGGGGAACCGGCGGTGAACGCCTCAATGGCCGAACTGACGGCCGCGAGGATGACATATGCTGCCAGCGGTGCGACACTCAAAATGGACAACGGCAGAAACGGCAGCAGCAGCAGATAGAGCAGGAACAGCAGCGGTGCGAAACTGACCGGGGCAATCTGCCCGCTGATCAAGGTCTGCTGGGCGCGTCCCCGGCCGTAGGAAAACATCTGGCGGCAAAACTGCCGCAGGGTACGCCGCTGGCTGCGGCGGATTGCCATGCCCGGGGCATGGATCAGTTTCAGCCCTTTTGCAGCGATGCGGTCCATCAGCTCGTTCTCCTCGTTCGGATAGAGCCGCTCGTCGAAACCGCCGAATTCGATGAATACCTCGCGGCGCATGGCAAGGTTGCAGAGGATCAGTTCTCGATCCGTTGTTTCACGGATCTCGCCGACCGCACGATAACGGTTGCGGACCGCTCCGGCGCCGAGAGGAGAGGCAAGGGCGCTCCCGAACAGCCGTTGCAGCAGGGTGTCATCATCCGGTGTCAGTGAGGGGCCGCCGACGGCCGCCACAGAAGTGTCGGACAGGATTTCGACAACCGTATCAAGTGCTGTCGGAGCTACCCGTGAATCATCATCAAGGAAATAGATGATCTCCCCCTGCGCCTCCCGGGCTGCAGTGTTGCGTTGCCGGCTGGGAGAACTCCCCTCGGCGACGAGGATCTCAAAGGAATGCGGTGAGGCATCCAATGCATGCAGCGCCGCGAGGGCGGCAACATGGCCGCCCGGTTTCACCGGTATGATGATGGTGATAGTTGTCATGAATGCAATCGCAGGGTCCGGATATGAAGAAGCCTCCCTTGACGTGAACAGCGTGAGACCACGAAAAAGGAGGCTTCCGGCATGGTTGATCTTTACTGACGGCTGGGCTTGCGTGCTACATCTTCGGAGCGCTGCCGTAGCTGTGGAGGCCGGACAGGAAGAGGTTGACCCCCAGATAGCAGAAGATGGTGGCGGCAAAGCCAATTATTGACAACCATGCCGCCCGCTTGCCGACCCAACCACGGGTGAAGCGGGCATGGAGGAACGCGGCGTAGACGAACCAGACGATCAGGGACCAGGTTTCCTTCGGGTCCCAGCTCCAGTAGGTACCCCAGGCGTAGTTGGCCCAGGCGGCGCCGGTGATGATCCCCAGGGTCAACAGGGGGAAGCCGATCATGATGGCGCGGTAGTTCAGGTCGTCCAGCACCCGGATGGGGGGGAACATGCTCATGACGCTCGACTCGCCGGCAGCCTGGGAGCTTTCATCGTGGTTGGCTTTCAGCAGATACATTATCGATACCCCGCAGGCAACTGCGAAGGCGGCATAGCCGAGGAAACAGGTGATGACGTGATAAGTAAGCCAGTTGCTCTGCAGGGCCGGCACCAGCGGTTCAATGCCGCTGTTAAGGCCGAGCTGTGCCCAGGCCATGCCGAGGAGGGCAAAGGGCAAGACGAAGGCACCTACGATCCGGTACTTGTACTTGAAATCGAGCATTACGTAGATGAGAACGATGGTCCAAGAAAAGAAGACCACCGATTCGTACAAATTGGAGAGCGGCGCATGGCCGACTCCCATGTCATAGGATTCTTTCCATCGCAAAAGAATTGCGGCGGTCTGCCCGGCGAGGCCTGCGTAGGCGACTGAGATTCCGGCGGTTCCCAACACCTTTGAACGGCTGGCCATAAAGGCGAAAAAGAGCAGCATGGAGACGAGATAGGCAAATGTGGTAGCGTTGAACAGCAGCGAACTGGTCATATGGTTTGAATCCTCCGCTAGATTTTCAGATCGTTGAGTTTGTCGGCCAGGTCGTCGAACTGCATGCTGAAGGCAGCCTGGTTCTTGCTGGCATTGCCGTACATACGGGCATGCCCCTTCGAGATGACGATCCAGACCCGTTTATGGGACATGAAAAAGGCGATGTAGAGGCCGACGCACATCAGGGCGCATCCGAGCCAGACTACCCACACGCCGGGATCTTTTGCTACCTGAAGGCCGGTATACATCTTGGCATTGGTGCCGTCGTAATCGATGATCAGGTCGTCACCGCGCTGGGCGTTCATCTCCGGGAAGTTTTTGAAGACGATAAATGCCTGGGGGGCCTTCCCTTTGTAGGTAACCTCCACCCGCGCCGCCGGGCCCGAGAACGAGGGCATGAACTGGCGGATCTCCTGGGCGACTTCAAGCAGCTTGATGGAGGTACCGTCCTTCAGCATGACCGCCCCCCCCTCGCGCAGCTGCACCTTGTCGGTATTCCCACCGGTGCGGGGGCGGATGCTGAACAGGTGATCGCTCCCTTCATTGGCCTGTCCGTAGCTGGACTGGTAGAAGGTGATCCCTTTGTAGGTGAGCGGGTCATTGACGATGGTCTTGCGGCTGGTGAGACCCGGTACCGGTTTGCCGTTCTCCAGCACGGTCAGAGTGCTGCGGAATTCCTTCGGGGCGCCGGTCTTGTAGAACTCCACCTCGAACTTTTCACAGACGAGGGTGAAGTCAAGGGGGATCATTTCGCCGGTTCTGCCTTCTATGGCGTTGATGCCCGATCCTTCGAGGATATTTACGTATCCCTTGAAGCCGAACAGGGAGCCGATAATGGCACCGATGAAGATGACCAGGATGCTGAAGTGGACGACATAGACCCCCAGTCGGCACCAGACACTCTTCTGGGCAAAGAGATGGAATTCACCGCTCTGTTCGGTGACGACCGGTGCGGTGAATTCCTTGCCGAGGAAATCGACCAGTTTCTGCTTGGCATTCTCAGGTGAAGCGGAAAAGGTGACCTCTTTCTTGAGGGAGAACGAATTCCGCATGGAGTCGCCCAGCACCAGGGTCGGTTCACTGATGAACTTGAAGACGTGCGGCAACCGCTTGATGGAACAGCAGATCAGGTTGAGGCTGAATACGTAGAGCAGGGTGATGAACCACCAGGAGTGGTACATGTCGAAGAAGCCGAGGCTGCTGTAGATCTGCATTTTAATGGCGCTGGTCTTGGCCACGTATTCCGGCGGGACCGTGCCCTGGGGGAGGACGGTCCCGATGATGGAGGTGAGCGCCAGTGAAATGAGCAGGAAAATCGTGAGCTTGAGTGAACAGAAAAAATCCCAGACGATTTGAACAAAGCCGCGTTCGTTGGTTGCCAATGGTCTCTCCAGTATGGGGGTAAGGTGTCACGCTGCCGGAGGATGACAGCAGTATTTCAATCGCTAAATATTATAGTAAAAGGTGGAAAAACGGTATCATTTTTTTCCAGACCCGGAAAACAAAAAAGGGATGACGAGGTTTCCCCCGTCATCCCTTTCATTGTGCCGTTTAGCTTCTTTGCTTACTGCTTGTGGCAGTCCTTGCAGGAGGTCGGCCCTTTTTTCATGTCGGCGTGGCAGCCCTTGCAGGTCTTGTGTGCGATGTCCTTGCCGAACCCTTCGATCTTGCCGCCAGCTTTCGTAGCGTGGCATTTGGTGCAGTCGCCGCCTACCTTCTCCTGATGAGCTTTGTGGTTGAACTTTACACCACGCTTCATTTCAATGACGTCTGCGGCGAAGGCGGAGCCGGCGAAAGCAACAAGGCTAATCATTACAACAAGTTTCTTCATTTTCTACTACCTCCGAAAAAAAATTTGGGTTCTTTCTACAAGATGTCCCGTTGTGAGTCAAGTTAATTTGTATACATGTTCAGCCCGCCTGGAGTTCAGTGTCCTTCTGCTCTACCTCACGGTCCATTTCGGTACGATAGGCAGCCATTGCTTCGGCCAGGCGAGTGTCGTTAAGGGCCAGGATCTGTGCCGCAAAGATGCCGGCATTCTTGGCCCCGGCCTTACCGATGGCCATGGTCGCCACCGGGATGCCGCCCGGCATCTGCACCGTGGAATACAGTGCATCGACACCGTTCAGGGCACCGCCCGGCATGGGGACCCCGATGACCGGCAGGGTAGTCTTGGAGGCGACAACCCCGGCCAGGTGGGCGGCCATGCCTGCCCCGGCAATAATGATCTTTACACCGCGACCCGCCGCCTCTGATGCCAGGGACATGGTCCGGGTTGGGCAGCGATGGGCCGATGAGATACGCATTTCCCACGGGATGGCGAATTTGGTCAGGATATCGGCGGCTTCCCGCATGACCGGCAGGTCGGAATCGCTCCCCATGATGAGCAGCACCTGTGGCGATTGGCTCATGGTGTGTTTCCCCTTTGTAGTTGATTATTAACTGCGCCCCAGGGCCTTCTTGCCGATGTCCCTGCGGAATTGAACGCCGTTCCAGCTGATGCAGCCGACGGCACGATAGGCCGTGTCTATGGCCTGCTGTACCGATGCCCCCAGCGCCGTGACCCCCAGCACCCGGCCGCCGTTGGTGACACAAGCGCCGTCCCGGGCTGCGGTTCCGGCATGGAAGACATAGACATCGTCAATTTTTGCGGCCTCATCCAGGCCTGCTATAACATCGCCCTTGCGGATCTCGCCCGGATACCCTTCGGCAGCCATGACCACGCAGACCGCGGCCTTGTCGTGCCATTCGATGGAGAGCGAACCGAGGTCGCCGTTGGCTACCGCCATGAGGACCGGCACGATGTCCGATTTCATCCGCATCAGCAGCGGCTGGCATTCGGGATCGCCGAAGCGGGCATTGAACTCGAGGGTCTTGACCTGGCCGTCCTTGACCATGAGACCGGCGTAGAGCACGCCGCGATAGGGACGTCCCTCGGCGGCCATACCGTCCACCGTGCGGCGGATGACCTCCCGCATGGCGGTTTCATGTATCGCGGGGGTAACCACCGGAGCAGGTGAATAGGCCCCCATACCGCCGGTGTTGGGACCCTGGTCACCGTCAAAGATCGCCTTGTGATCCTGGGCACTGGCCAGGGGAATGACATTTTCCCCGTCGGTGATGACCAGGAACGATGCCTCCTCGCCGGTCAGGAACTCTTCGATGACCACCCGGGAACCGGCATCGCCGAAGGCGTTGCCGCTCAGCATGTCCCTGACCGCTTCCCTGGCTTCCTGCTCGGTCTGGGCGATGATGACCCCCTTGCCGGCGGCCAGGCCGTCGGCCTTGACGACAATGGGTGCACCGGTACGCGCGATGAATGCCTCAGCTTCTGCGATATCCGTAAAGACGCCGTAGGCCGCGGTCGGTACCTCGTATTTCCGCATCAGATCCTTGGAGAACGCCTTGCTTCCTTCGATGAGGGCAGCGTTCTTGTTGGGACCGAAGACCTTGAGCCCGTTCTGCTCGAACAGATCGACAATCCCGAGGGAGAGCGGCTGCTCCGGGCCCACGACCGTCAGGCCGATCCCCTTTTCCAGGGCAAAGTCCAGCAGCTTGTCGATCTGGTCGGCACCGATGGCCACGTTCTCAGCCAGAAGGGCGGTGCCGGGATTGCCCGGGGCGCAATAGACCTTCTCGACCAGCGGTGACTGGGCGATCTTCCAGACCAGGGCGTGTTCGCGGCCACCGCCGCCGACAACGAGAACTTTCATGGTATCTCCTTCAGGGACTGGGGATTTGGGACCGGGGACCGGCCACACCAATCCCTCGTCACCAGTTCCCGCAATTATATTTAATGTTTAAAATGCCGCATCCCGGTGAACACCATGGCGATCCCGTGCTCGTTGGCGGCCTTGATGACCTCTTCGTCGCGGACGCTGCCCCCCGGTTGGATGATGGCGGTGACCCCCGCCTCGGCGGCGGCGTCGACACCGTCACGAAACGGGAAGAAGGCGTCGGATGCCAGCGCAGTCCCCTTGGTGGGGAGGAGCGCCTTCTGGACGGCGATGCGGGAGGAGTCCACCCGTGACATCTGGCCGGCACCGATGCCGACGGTCTGGTCGCGGCTGGTGAAGACAATGGCGTTGGACTTGACGTGCTTGCAGACCCGCCAGGCGAAATCGAGTGCCTCGTATTCCGAAGCGGTCGGGGTGCGCTCGGTGACCACCCTGCACTCCAGTGCCCGCACCATGCCGAGGTCGCGTCCCTGTACCAGCAGGCCGCCGACCACCTTCTTCAGGTCGTAGCCGGTGGAGCGGTATTCGGTCAGCAGGGGAACCTGCATGACCCGCACGTTCTTCTTGGCGGTGAAGATATCCAGGGCCTCCTGGCTGTAGCCGGGGGCGATGACCGCCTCCAGGAAGGTGGAGGTCAGTTCCCGTGCGGTATCGGCATCCACCTGACGGTTGAAGCCGACGATGCCGCCGAAGGCGGAGACCGGATCGCACTCACGGGCCTTCAGATAGGCGCTGAGCGGGGAATCCGCCAGGGCCACGCCGCAGGGGTTGGTGTGCTTGATGATGACCGCTGCCGACTTGTCGAACTCCTTGACGGTCTCGATGGCAGCGTCCAGGTCGATGATGTTGTTGAAGGAGAGTTCCTTCCCCTGGAGCTGGACGGCGGTGGAGACGCAGGGCTCGATGACCCCTTTCTCTACATAGAATGCCGCGGTCTGCTGGGGATTCTCGCCGTAGCGCAGATCCTGGGCCTTGTTGACCTGCAGGGTGAATGTTTCCGGATAGTCCGCGACCCCTTCTCCCAGGCGGGCGCCCAGGTAGTTGGAGATGGCGCCGTCATAGGCGGCGGTATGCTGGAACACCTTGACCGCCAGGCCGAAGTTGGTCTTCGGCGAGACCGACCCGCCCGATGTCTTCATCTCGGCCAGAACGGCGGCGTAATCGCCGGCATTCACCAGTACCGTCACATCGGGATAGTTCTTGGCCGCCGAGCGGAGCATGGTCGGACCGCCGATGTCGATGTTCTCGATGGCATCCTCCAGCAGGCACCCCTCCTTGGCCACGGTGGACTCGAAGGGGTAGAGGTTGACGATGACCATGTCGATGTTCTCGATACCATGTTCCTTCATCTTGGCCACGTGTTCCGGATTGGAGCGCATCCCCAGCAGGCCGCCGTGGACCTTCGGGTGCAGGGTCTTGACCCGGCCGTCCAGCATTTCGGGGAAACCGGTGAATTCGGAGACGTCCTTGACGGTCAGTCCCGCGTCACGCAGCAGTTTGGCGGTGCCGCCGGTGGAGAGGATCTCCACGCCGAAGGAGGCCAGTTCCTTGGAAAATTCGACGATTCCGCTCTTGTCAGAAACGCTGATCAGCGCCCTGGTGATCTTTGCCATTGTGTCGTGCTCCTTGTTGCCTGTTATTGTATGGTGGTGGTTGTCGTCAGCGGGGAAAATCTATGTGCCGCAGAAAGAGTTCTTCGAAGAGCGGCGTGCCGGAGAGCGGCACGACCCTGAAACGCTGTGCCGTGGCTGCGACTGATGCGTAGCCATCCCTGGTACAGAGCGCCTTTTCGGCCCCTGCCAGGGCACCTTCAGGGGTAAAGCGGGTAATGTGTAACATGCTTTTATCGAAAATTCCAATGGATTTAAGCCATTCGGGGTTCAGGACCGCTCCGAAAGAGCCGGTCAGGACCACATCCTGCAAGGTCTGGAACTGTATACGCGACCGCTCGGACAGAACCTCCATGCCGGCCCTGATGGCGCTCTTGGCCAGCTGAATCTGGCGTATGTCCGACTGGGTCAGCAGCAGCAGTGAGCGGGCATCGCGGTGCAGCACGAAGGCGTTCTCCCCGTTGTGGGTGATAACGCGGTTACCCAGGTTGGAATCGATCTCGCCGCTTTCCTTTAACCGGCCTCCCGGTTCGAGCAGGCCGTGCTCCAGCAGCTGGGTGACGGTCTCGATGGCTGCCGACCCACAGATACCGGCCGGGACCGTGTTGCCGATGGTCACAAGCCGAAGCCGCTCTCCGTCGATGCGCACCGAACTGATTGCCCCGGGCAGGGCTGCCATGCCGCAGGAGAGGTTGCCCCCTTCGAAGGCAGGACCGGCTGCCGCCGAGGTGGACCAGATCGTGTCGCCGGCCACCAGTGCCATCTCGCCGTTGGTCCCCATATCGAGGTACAGGGACGGGGGACCGGGGACCGGGGACCGGGGATGGGG
>CAZSTJ010000005.1:0-32660 GCA_964609805.1 uncultured Geobacter sp.
GAAGTCGACAAGACCGTTTCCGGTTGGAAGGATATGCCACCTGATGCGGAAAAACGTCTGGAGGCCCTTACTCTTGCCATGATGAACAAGCTTCTCCATGCACCCACCCAGACCTTGAAGAAGGCGGGACAGGGGGGCAGGGTCGATCTGTACGTAGACGCCCTGCGACAACTGTTCGACCTGGAAGCGGCCCCGGAAGAGAATGAAGATCTTGAGCTCGAGGAGTAACGGCAACTGTGAAGCTGCCACCTTTGGTTGAGGGTCGCCTGATAAAACGCTACAAGCGCTTTCTGGCCGATGTTGAGCTTGCTGATGGCAGCATTACCACCGCCCACTGTCCGAATTCCGGCAGCATGAAAGGATGCGCACTTCCCGGTGAAAAGGTCTGGCTGTCACGCAGCGACAACCCAAACCGTAAACTTCCCTGTACCTGGGAGCTTGCTGAAGTAGACGGCTGGATGATTGGACTGAACACCGGTCTGCCGAATAAGCTGGTCCGCGAAGCCATTGAGAACGGTACCGTAGGTGAACTGCAGGGTTATACCACCGTCCGTCCGGAAGTCCCCTACGGTGATCACAGCCGCATTGACCTGCTGCTTGAGCGGCCCCTGAACCGATGTTATGTCGAGGTCAAGAACGTAACGCTCGTCGAAGGTAACCGGGCTCTATTCCCGGACGCGGTTACTGAACGAGGACAGAAACATCTGAATGAGTTGATGCGGGTGGTCCGTGAAGGAGATCGCGGCGTCATCTTCTTCACCGTTCAACGCGGCGATGGCATAAGTGTGTCGCCTGCCGACACCATCGACCCTGAGTACGGCCGTTTACTCCGGCTTGCTATTGAAAACGGCGTCGAGGCCCTTGCCTACCAGGCAGAGGTAACAACATCAGAGATCAGACTGACCGAGCGGTTGCCGGTTATTGTCTGATTCACCATAGTGTAATTACCAAAGAGAAATGGAGAGTAATCTATGCCCCCCAAGCAATTGAGAATCGGTACCCGCGCCAGCCAGCTGGCACTCTGGCAGGCCAACTGGGTCAAGTCCGAGCTGGAGAAAACATATCCCGGCATGGAGGTTACACTTACCAAGATCAAAACCATCGGCGACAAGATTCTTGATGTACCGTTGGCTCAGGTAGGTGGCAAAGGATTGTTCGTAAAAGAAATTGAAGAGGCCATGCTGCGTGGTGAGATCGACATCGCTGTACACAGCATGAAGGATGTACCGACCGATTTCCCGGAGGGTCTCGGCCTCCATTGTATAACGGAGCGTGAAGACCCACGCGACGCCGTCATCTCTCGCAACGTGAAATTTGCGGACCTGCCGCAGGGGGCAAAGATCGGCACCAGCGCACTGCGGCGCCAGGCACAATTGCTCAAGGTTCGCCCCGACCTGCAGATGGTCATCATTCGCGGCAACGTGGAAACCCGCATCCGCAAGCTGACCGACGAGAATCTGGATGCCGTCATCCTGGCTGCTGCAGGTCTGAAACGACTCGGTTTTACCGATAGCGTGGCAGAATACCTGGATGCCGACCTCTCTATACCGGCTATTGGGCAAGGGGCCCTGGGGATTGAATGCCGGCTTGATGATGAAACCATCACTCAGACCATCGACTTTTTCAATCATCCGCCGACGGCGTGGGCGGTTCGTGCCGAACGGGCACTGCTTAAACGCTGCGAAGGCGGCTGCCAGGTTCCTATAGCGGCTCACGGCACCGTTTCAGGTGATCAGCTCCGTCTGGTTGGTTTCATTGCAGCTGTGGACGGCAGTCGCTCCGTCAAGGGAGAGATTACCGGTCCGGTAGCCGAATGTGAACAGCTTGGTATCAAGCTGGCCGATCAACTGCTTGCTGACGGCGGTAAAGCCATCCTTGAAGAGGTATACCAGAGGGAAATCAGTGCATAAGGGCTTTGTGTATCTGGTAGGTGCAGGTCCGGGCGATCCATCTCTTATCACCCTGCGGGGAGTGGAGTGTCTGCAGAAGGCCCAGGTGGTTGTGTATGACTATCTGGCCAACGAGCAGTTGCTGAACCATGCCCCATCAGATGCAGAATTGATTTACGCCGGCAAAATTGGCGGCCGCCACAATCAGGACCAAGAGCAGATCAACAACCTGCTGGTGGTCAAGGCCGAGGAAGGCAAAATCGTCGTTAGACTCAAGGGAGGTGATCCCTTTGTGTTCGGCCGTGGCGGCGAAGAGTGCGAGGCACTCGTTCGCGCCGGCATCCGCTACGAAGTTGTCCCCGGGGTCACTGCAGCAGTCGGTGCTGCGGCGTACGCAGGTATACCGCTCACTCACCGGGATTTCACTGCATCGGTCTCTCTTGTGACCGGTCAGGAAGGCAAGGATAAATCCGACTCTGCACTGAACTGGAAACAACTGGCAACCGATAGCGGTACCATTGTGTTCTATATGGGGATTACCTCGCTCCGGCAGAACATGCAGAACCTGCTTGACCATGGTAAATCACCTGAAACACCCGTTGCATTGATCCGCTGGGCGACAACGAACAACCAGCAGGTGCTGACCGGTACCGTCGCCGACATTGCCGACAGGGCACAGCAGAGCAATTTTAAGCCGCCGGCCGTAACAATCATTGGGGATGTTGTACGTTTACGGGACCAATTGCGTTGGTTTGACAACCGTCCCTTGTCTGGACGCCGGATAGTCGTCACCCGAGCCGCCGAACAGGCAAGTGATTTCTCTGCGCTACTTGCGCAGTATGGAGCTCAGGTCTGCGAATGCCCAACCATCAAGCTTATCGAACCAGAAAGCTGGGCTGAACTCGACTCGGCAATTAACTCGCTTAACAAATTCAGCTGGCTTATTTTTACCTCCGTGAACAGTGTGAGGTTCTTCTTTACGCGACTGGCTGATCTGAATCGTGACACAAGGTCTTTGGGACAGACCATGATTTGTGCAGTTGGTCCGAAAACGGCTGAATCGCTGGCCTCCCATGGTATTATTCCCGATCTTGTTCCTGTTGATTATAAGGCGGAGGGTGTTGTTGCAGCTTTTAATAAATTGGATATTTCCGGGAAACACATCCTGTTCCCTCGTGCCGATCGTGCACGTGACGTTATTCCTTCTGCCCTAGAGAATATGGGGGCTGACGTTTCAGCACCGATAGCATATCGAAACATCCTGCCTAACAGGATCTGCCCAGAGACAATTCTTGCCCTCGAAAAGCGCAGTATAGACTGCATCACCTTTACCTCATCATCAACAGTAACTAACCTCTGCCAACTCCTGGGAGTAGATCTGCTTGCCGATATGTTGAAGGGTGTGGCAGTTGCTTCCATTGGCCCGATAACGTCAGCAACCTGTCGTGATCTGGGCCTTAAGGTTGACATTGAACCCACTGAATACACCCTTGAAGCCTTAACGGCTGCTATTGTTAACCATTTCTCTGAGCAGCACCCCTAACTATTTACCCACCAAGACTCAAACAGCATCAAGTAGTAATTATGCCTCCATTGTGCTGTGACCTCAGAGCATCTTTACGAGATCTGCTTATCTGCATTAACATTTCGTGACTACCACAATTTCTATGTCAATCTTATTTTGTAATAATACAGACCGTTATTTCACATCGACAATCATATACAAATAGAAAGGCCTGCATGTTTCCATGCAGGCCTTTTCGAGTCTAACTGTAAGCTCTTATCGTGTTACCACTTCGGTGTCTTCTGGTAGTGGCAGGAGACGTTCATACAGCTGCCGGTTACATGCGAAGTGCCATCAAGGCCGTTCGAAGTGTAACGGATCCTTCTTTCTGCATTAAACTTATACTTCGGATCGATCGTAACCTTGATGTTGCTGCTCGGCATGAACACTACCGGACTCGGTGCATGATCGTTCGGATTATGACACTTGGTGCAGTTTGCCCACTGCTGATCAGCGGTTGCAGCAGGTGTAATGTGTGCCGCTATTGTATGTGCACCGCCACCACCGGAGTAATTCTCCATCTTAGCGTTTGCCCAGTTTCCTGCGCTAGCGGTGAAACGCTTATTAGCTGGCGGATAACCATGGCAACTGTCGCATGTACCTCCCTGAACAATCATATCGATATGTTCAGATGGCTTAATAAAGACATTTGCATAACTCGTTGCTGCATCGTTGATGTTAGCATGACAGACTTTGCAGGTTGCCAGATTGCCAGCAACAACCGGATGATCACGATGAACCGGCGGGAAACCATGGCAGCTGTTGCAGGATGCAGGCAGTGTCAGGCTTGCCGGCATGAATGGCGTCTTCCACGACGGGGTCTTGTTGGCACCGCTCGCATCGCCATTCGGCATACCGGCACCGTGGCAGTAAACGTTGGAGCAGGTGCCCGTGACCGGATCATAGGTTGGAGTCAATGTTACTGTACCGCCCATTGCCAGTTTTCCGGAGTAGTTTGCATACTTGGTCCACTTAAACGAAGCGGAACCATTCATATGGGCTGCATCTTTCAAAGCAACCGGACCATGACAATCGGCACAAACAAGCGATGCATTCATCATCTTGAGGCTGGTTACATGATAGGTATGTGCGCCAACTTTAGCATCAGTATTTGCAGTTGTCTTACCGGGGTACTTGGTTGAGTAGAACGGGGTGCCAGCAGATACGCCGTTCGGGCTGCTGTGACAGGTTGAGCAATGATCGGTGCCGTCAAAGTAGATGGTTGCATTGTTCCATGAAATGGCAGCCGCCTGACCATGACACTGGTTGGTACAGGTACCCCAGGCGCCGCCGGCATTGATCGGTGCAGCCTTGGAGTAGCCGGTAACCGCTGCAATCAATTCTACCAGCCTGTTGGCATGGGTAGCACCATTCGTGCTGGTTGCGGTATAACCGGAGTGGCAGACCGAGCAGTCATAGGCGGGTCCGTTGGTATTGGTGGTGCTGGCATGCTTGTAGTGGCCGCCATTCGGAGCGGCGCCGGCAACCGAGGCCATATTGGCATGACAGCTGCCGCAGTTCAGAGCTGCGCCGCCCCAGGTAACCGTGCTGTACACAGCCGCAGTACCATTTGCACCAGTATTACTATGGCAGTAAATGTTGTTGCAGGTACCGTAACGTGCACTCGGTGCAAGACGACCGGTGGTGCCGCTCATGTTGTAGTACTTGCCACTCGGTGTCTTATACTGGCCACCAACAGCAGCAAGGTTCCATTTGACGTTACCATTCACATGGTTTACATCGGTAGCTCCGTGGCAGGAAGCGCAAGGAACCTGTAACTGTCCTGCTGCATTACCTGCATGGCGTGCATGACTGCCAGCAGTCGGCGGATTTGCAGCAGAAGCACCGTGGCAGGAACCGCAGGTGACTTCACCGTTACCACCAACCCAGGAAGGAGATGTCTTGCTGCCGCCGGTCAAAGTTGAACCGTGACAGTAAATGTTAGCACAGGTCTGGTTGGCCCCTGTCCCTACAGAACCGGTGAATACGTAACCGTTAGCAAGCGTATTTGTGTTGTTGTAGATACCACCAGCAGGAACGTTCGTGAACCCCGGGATGTTGACACCATTGATCGAGAAACCAAGGTCAATAGTATTGTTCGGCATGGTTCTGTTGGCGTACCCGTCGTGGCAGGTATTGCATTCCATCTTCAAACCGTTCGCAACGTGAGCCAAGTGGGCACCTGCTGAACCACCGAGAGCATTGGTAGCAGGCGTTGCCAGGCCGCCAGCGCCGGGAGTTGCACTTGCCGGCGGCATACCATGGCATTGACCGCATGAGCCGGAAAATGAACCGGCTGCACTGGAGTGGAAGTGACACTTGTTACAGTCACTGGCTTTGCCACTGTCGTGTTCTGGCGGATACTTACCACCGGCTTCAGGAACGTTATGACAACCCTGACAAACACCGGTACCCTGTGCATTCCGGTACTCACGCTGGCTGCCGGTATAGCGGAAGTAAATCTTGCTCGGCATGCCGCCCTTAGTCACATTGCGGCGAATAAGATAGACGTTGGTGCCTTTTGTATTAGTCGGATCATCGGCATCATATTCAATGTGGGCACCATGACAGTCATTACACTGAATATCCTGATCCTTGGCGTTGTGATTCTTCTTGTTGGCGTGACAGTTACTACAAAGGTTGAGTTTATCCTGTTGACCGGCTGATACCTTTGCACCGCGTCGGTCTGTTCTGATCTGATATCCATCACCTGTACTCAAATTGGTATAGTTACCTTTGCCTTTTGCAGTTGATGCCCCGTCAAAAGTCGAACTGCGGGAATCAGTAAAGTGAACGCCGTGGCAGGTCGTACAGACAATAGTTTTATTAGGAACAGCAACAGAAGGAGCCAGCGGAATCGGTGCCGTTACCCCGCCCTTTGTAAAATAGTTAGCCAAGTCAGAAGTCGGGTTGGCAGGATTTGCATTCAATGGAGGATTATTGAAATTTCCTTTTGCAGCAGAAGTATCGTAGTTGACCCCAATCGGATGCGAACCGGTAAGATGGGTCTGGGTATCGCGGGAGCGATGGCAGTCTCGACACATTTGGTCGTTTTCTACGCCCATACGAAGCATTGCCCCTGGTGCGCCGGCAAGATGCGGTGAGTGGCAACGGATACAGGCTAGCTCGTTGCCAGTACGGCCCCTGAGATTGCCAACGCCATTGGTGTTCGTCGTCATAGCGGCCTGAATCGGATAGTTAGCGCCAGCGGCAGGATTAACATCGGCACCATCCCAACGATGGGATGTCTGACGCAATTTACCAAAGTTAGCAGTAGAATGATCTCCGAATAACGCAGAAGTATCAACAAGAGCCATAGGCTTGGCCTTAGCGAAACCATCGCCGGAGCGATGACAACTCTGGCACATGTTATTGTACACGGCTGGCGAGGTTCTATTGATTGGTGTGCCGGTCTTGTTGGCCCCAAGTGTACGATGCGTCGTATGACAGGTATTACAGTTGATACCGATTGCCAGACCGAAATGACTGGGGTCGGCAACGGCAGCATCCGCGACAACCGGAAGAATGATCGTAAAGAGCGCTAAAGCCCAAGTTACGGCACATGTTCTCTTCATAAAAGCTCCTTAACTACTTTGGAAACTCTCTATTCAATCTAACCTGAATAAACTTTATCTAACGAGCATAGCAGCGTGCTCACACGCTGCTATGCTTAACCTGATTACGTCTTACTTGATCTTGAACTGTTTCATGACAACCTTACCAGCATTGAGGTTGGTTCTGCCGACTACGACAGACTGACTACCTGCATTGCTTGTAAAGGTTGCATCATAACCACCCTCGATGACCACATTTTTAGCCTGCCATGCGGTCATGTATTCCGTCGAATGGGTAGTCGAAGGCCAGGTACCGGCCAACACCTTGATAACGGATCCATCTCTTGCCTCACGATACGCATCCTGGAGGTTATCGAAGTACGCGCCATCAACCCTGAATGCTTTTGGCGCCGAGAAGAAGGCGGTAACCGTCTTGATTCCATCCATAGTTATCAAACAGGTATCCGCTGTCGTGAAGCAGTCACCAGTCCAGCCTTCGAATATAGACTGAGCAGCAGGCGATGCTGTGAGGGTGACCAAACTGTCTGACGCCTGCTGCGAGACACAGACCCCACCGGCACAGGAGACAGTACCATTGACCTGGCCATTGCCGCTGATATTGACTGACAAGCTAAACTGACCGGTTGTTTTTGCAGAAACCTGACCGATATTGGTAGTCTCGTTATTTAACGTATCAACTGTACGAACAGTATAGTAATACGTTTTGTACTGCTGGAGAGGTGTGTCGGTAAATGTTGTAGTTGCGTTCGACAGATTGCCACTGACGTTCGTGCCAAGTTGTCCCTCAAATTCTGAACGGTAGACCCGTACAAAATTGAATGGACTGGTAGTATTTGTCCAATTTATCCGCATAGAGCTACTTGTAATATTGTCTATGCTTACATTATACGGCTGGAGGTTTGTCAGACCGTAGACGGTGATCGAACCAAAACCGTTCGTCACCAACAATCTGTTGTTACCTGTGACTTTTTTGTCAATAAATATATCAGAAGGGACAATCAGGTCACCATTGTCATGGCCATACAAACCTACATCCGCGAGCCAAACCCAAGGGACTACAGTCGGGGGAGAATCAGGAGTACCTCCGGCCGGCAGTGCAGCGGTCGCATCTATTGCCATGACATAACTTTGATAGGTATCAAGCACATATGCTCTATCAAGTTCACCTGATGCTGAATATTCAAATGCTATCGACTGTGGGTAGGTAAAACGAATAAACTGATGGGTAGCAAGATAGCCAAAAGAACCAAACTCCGGTCCAAGATTACCATTCTGGTCAAAAAACTTTACCTTGCCATTGAGCGAGTCGATTACCGCAATGAGACCTGAATTCCGCTCTACCTCAACTCCGGCGGGCCTATTAAAGAAACCGTTACCGTAAAAATATGTTGTATCATTTGCATATGTATCGCCAATGAAATTTGTTCCGTAAGTCGGATCAGCAAGTCGATCCTGGTTGTGAGCCGTTCCGGCACTCACATCTACGGGATTATAGGAGACATCGAACACCTGCACACAGTAATCTTTGATGTCACTGACAAAAATCCTGCCTGTTGCGGTACGCGGCACTGCGCCAGTTGCATCATCCTTGTCCACCGCAATATAAAATGCCAGCTTGAACGAACCGAACCTGCTCTTCTCTGCACCGGTGGCTGGATTAAGGACCGCTATATAGGTACTCTGTGTAACAAGAAGATCACCGTTTTTGGCAATTGCGATACCACCGGGCTCCACAGCGGTGACAAAATGGTTAATCAACTTACCGTCATTATTATAAACATTGATACCTTCAGCGTGCGGATCGGTGATATAAAAATTCCCCGATGCATCCTGCGCAATCCTGGTTGGCGTAACCGCACCTTCTTTGATTACCGAAAGCACTGAAACTGTCGGAGCTGACGTCGCGGCCATGGCCATTCCGCCAAATAGCAACACTGCACAGCAAAAGGACGCTACCAGGCTAGTGGTTAGCAAGACTCTGTTCCATGGTTTCATATACGGTTGCCTCCAGACTAAAAAGCGGATTGCCTTGTGTTTACAACACGATCTCTTAGTAATTTGCATTGACTCGCCTGCATCTGTTAACAATAAGCGAATCAATATGATGCAAAAACGCAGCCAAGCCGATCAAGCCATTCATTTTTTATGACTTGGAGTTTAAGGCGTTAATACCAAGACCTTGGCTCTGTGGTAACGTGACAGTTACCGCCAAGCGTAATGTCATTGGTCAAACAGCTACTGGTTTGAGTAACAGAATCAAATGTATAGCCTCTGATCTCAGTACCGACAATCGTATCCTTGGCAAAACCCCGGGGAAGCGTTCTTCTGCCAAGCTGTATATTTGCAAAATGACTCGGATTTGACACAACGTGACACTGCGGACACGTTGATACCGGCGCACCACCAATATAGAAAAAGTGGGAGTTATGAAGGTTATTGGCTGCAGCTGCATTATTACCGCTGAATGGCCCAATGTAAGGTCCGACATACGCGCTAGGGACAACACCGGGCTGGGCCTGCACGGTATGGCAATTCAGACAGAGTGACTGATTGAATACCGCAGCAGCAGTCCAGACAGGGAACGTGGTAGCTTTCCCCCCGTGGCAGCTGACATTAGTACATTTCTGCACCGTAACTGTCGCATCATAGGTAGCAGTCAATCCATTTTCGTTGTACTTCGCAGGCAGTGGACTTCCGACCACAACCACACCTGTCGTATGAGTAGGAACCGCAGGGCCATCATTATGACAGGCATCGCAGGTAAGTCCGGCGATGTTTAAATGATTATTGTGCCTGGTAAGGCTGTTGCCGGCGGTCGCAGGCAGCGTTGCTGTGTGGCATAATCTACATCCAAGCCCCGCTGAGGCCGAGTTCCATGCAGGGGTGGTATTCAATGCATGGCAGGTAACATTTGAACAAGTTTTGCCTGCAGAGTCAAACGAAGCTGTTGCCCCGGCCTGGGTATCAGTAAATATGATATTTGCCGTGCCATTACTGTGGAATGTAGATCTAATTCCCGCTCCGAGATGGCACGTGGCACAAGTTACATTGGGGAGAGCGGTGTGTTTGGGATGCGCGTTGGCCGTATTCGGAAATGCGTTCCCCGTCGGTCCGACCGGGAAACCGCCGTGACATGATACACAACCATTATCCACACCGGACGCATTTACCGGTCTCGTAAAATGACACGTGACCCCAGCCAGTGCCGGTACGCTATGAGTAGCAGGAGTACATGACGGAGCGATACCACCGACACCATCGAGATTCGCACCATGACAGAGTCCGCAGGAAAGGATAAAATCCTGTGCACCGAATGAATGGGTACTGGTTGTTGCCATGCCGCGGCCTGGTATCCAGCCGTAAGGATGCGCAAGATGCTTCGTGGGGTCACCCGGTTTAAAATGACATGTTTCACAGCCCTGCGGCATAACGGTGCTGTTGGTAATAGTGGTAAATGGCTGGTTTTTACCGCCTCCATGGCAGGTTCCGCACAAGAACAGGCTCAGCTTGGCATCGCCACCATGCTGGTTAGGATCTTCATAACCGGTGCCGATGCCATGCGGCGGGCCGCCATTAGCCGGACCATTGGGATGACATTGCAAGCAACCGACACCAGAAATTCCGCCCTTAAAATCGCCGCCGTGACATCCTGCGCATGTAGGCAAACTGGCTAGAGTTGTAGCTCTATGAGTTCTTGCAAGCCAGTTAGGGTCGGAATGCGCCTTTTTCGTGACAGGATCAACCGTTATCGGAGCCGATGAATTACCTTTGCCGCACCCCCACAACGAGAACGCCAGGACAAGAACCATGCTATATTTTAGTATGTTCATAGATATATTCTCCTATTTGTGGTGGCAGGCCAGGCAACGTTCGTTGTTGGCGCGACCGTGACAACGATAGCAACTGGCTGGGTCAAGCTTCCCTTCTATCTTGTGAAGCGTCATGAAATTGCCGCGATGCGGCAGATCACGATCAGGGCGATTGCCATACTTGATTGACGGCTTCATTTCGACCTGATTCGCATGACAGTCGTTGCAGAAAGAACTCTTGTGGCAGGACGCACACAACCGCTCATCAGAGGAAGCATAAAAACGGTGATTTTTCACAAATGAAGGGGTATGGCTGAAGGCATCGAAGGCTTTCAATGTCCCCTTTTGGTTATCCTCATGGCATTCAGCACAGCTTACCTGCTGACCGACGGCAAGGGATTCAGGATGGGAAGCCGGCAGACCGGGAATGGCCTTCATCTGGGCACAGGCGGCAAGGATCATGATGAGCCCGGCCAGGGCCACAACGGGAAATATCTGCTGGAAAGATTTCATTTCTTCCCTCCTTTGCTGTCATAGACCAGATTGTAGGTCAGGCGGACCAGACCCTTTACTTCTTCAGTGAATTGGGGGTTTCTGCCATAGCTAAAATCACCTGAGGCGACAAGTTCCGGTGTGATACGATAGCCGAGGGAGATTGTCCCCTCCCAAGCGGCCTTTTCATTGTAGATTTTCTCTTTGAAGATATAGCCAACAGCATCTATTGACGCAAAATACGCTTTTGCATCATGCATCATATATCCATGCAGTTCATGGAAAGATGCGGTTCCATAGTCTGCCGGGGCAAATTGACTGCCGGCCCGAAGGTAGTGATATCCCACTCCACTCCGGAATTTGTTGTCCAGGAATGATAATTTTACATCTCCGCCAAAGCGGTCCGCATTACCACTTTCACGGGTATATCGCTTATAGTCACCGGCAATCTCAACCGCTTTGCCAAGCTCATACGATGCACTTCCACCCAGTGTCCGGGAACGAAGTGACGGATCAGTCAACTTCAACGTATCGGAAAATGAAACCCATGAATAAAAGTAATTCCTCTCGCGATGCTCATTGTACTCACCGGTCAAGACAAGGTGGCGAACAGGTTTCACGTTCATGATATAACTATTTTCCGCCACCCCCTTGGTGACGGTATTGTAACTGGTATGCCCCATGATTTCGACTGACCTGTGAGGACTGAACCAGATGTCACCACCTACCAGTCGGTGGTCCACATTTGTATACTTCACCAAGACAGGGGCATCCGTCTCATATTGCCCAGAGGCGCCAATCTCCAAGACCCCTTTGTAGCGATAACTCAGCCGGCCACCAAAGTTTGCTTCGCCCTTGCCATCGCTACTCTCATAATAGGGGGACGTCGGGGGGGTTGGTGACACCGTTGAAATTAATTTACGTGTGTGTACATTAGCGCCACCAAAGGCAGAGAAGCCAAAACCAAACGGAAGGTCTGTCCGCAGGCTTGCTCCGTCAATTTGTTCATTAACAATACCTTCATGAACAAAGAAACGGCCCAGACGGACATCAGCATTGGCTGCATTGAAGCGATACTGGAGGTACCCGTATGTCAGGTTACCCGCATATCGGTCGCTGTTAAAACTTTTGTCAGCAAAATCAGCCCGCCCCCATCCAGAGGCATGAAACGAAAGGTTCCCGTCGGCAAGCTTTGCAGCATCCAGACCAAGAAACAAAGTTCCAGGGACAACATCTTGCTTGGGGACACCATTATCCGCACGCTGCTCGAAGCGGACGATACTGGTGGCATCAACGGCTATTTCCGCGGACAATGCTGCTCCGGGAAGAGCCAAAAGAAGACAGGCTGGGATCAGGCGGGTACATGATAGTTTCATGAAGGCGCTCCTGTTGTGTAGTGAGAAAGCCTCTGAGTCGATCATATCGGTATAAACAAAACCCCTCAACTTTGCAACAAGAAATGTTTACAAACGCCATATGTTACGCATTGGAGCGATGTTGCGACATTGGTATCTTTCCATCAGAAGTGTGTGCCGGTATATTCATGTTATTTGCTTTTACGAACGGTTATCGTTAAACTTTCTCATTGATTGTGAGCACCATTTCTGCAACCCGCCTTCCGAGTACAAATCAACTCGCTACTGAAAGGGATCTGCCATCAAAGAGCTCGCTCTGCTGAAAACTTACCTTACCAAACTGCGTTGGCGCTACGCCGCCGGAGGATGTTTTCTGCTGGTGACAAATGCATTGGCGCTGCTGATCCCATGGGTCATGAAACTGGCCATCGAGGGGCTGCAACATCCCGCAGCCACGTCATACTCACCCTCACTCTGTGCCGGCGCAATTATCGGCCTCGCTTCAGTACACTGCATCACCAGAATCTACTCCCGTACCCTAATCCTCAACGCTGCCCGGATCATCGAATTCCGCATCCGCAACCACCTTTTCGAGCGCCTCATGCAATTGGACCAGATGTATTTCGCTACGATCAGAACCGGCGATATCCTTTCCCGCTTTTCAAACGATCTCACCAATGTTCGCATGCTGACAGGTTTCGGGATCATGAGTGCCATCAACACCCTTATCATCTATTCTGCCACGATCATTCTGATGTTAAACATCAACCCCTGGTTGACCCTATGGGCAATCCTCCCCTTCCCGCTCATGGTTCTTACTGTCAAAAAGATCAGCCATCGCCTCTTTCAGCGATCATTGGAGGCGCAGGAGGAACTAGCCCGTCTGACGAGCCTGACCGAGGAGGCAGTCTCCTCGATCAGACTGATCAAGTCGTACTGTCGGGAAGATCATTTTCAAGGGCAATTCGGGGCCACTGCAGACAGGTACCTTGGGCACAACCTCCGGCTTGCCCGGCTTCGCGGACTGGTCATTCCGGTCATGGCAGCCGCCACCGGCTCCAGCACCCTGGTACTGCTGTTCTTGGGGGGGCGATTCGTGATAACCGGCAGCATGAGCCTGGGAGACTTTGTCGCCTTCAGCGGCTACCTTGCCATGCTGGTCTGGCCAACAGCAGTCATGGGCTGGATTCTGACCCTTGCTCAGCGTGGCGCAGCCTCCATGTCCAGGCTGGCAACGATCCTGAATGCCCAACCTGCAGTAGTCGACCGTGAGGATGCTGCACCGCTTGACGAACATTTTACCGGAATCGAATTCCGCGGGGTAACATTCAACTACGGCTCCGCAACAGTTCTGAGAGAGGTTTCTCTCGCCATTCGCAAAGGGGAGAAAATCGGCATTACCGGTACGGTGGGAAGCGGCAAAACAACCCTGCTCAAGCTGCTTCCGCGACTACTGGCGGTTGAAAACGGCCGGATCTTCATCGGCGAACAGGATATCACCGGGATATCGCTGGGCAGCCTACGCAGGCAGATCGGCTATGTCCCGCAGGAGGCATTTCTATTCTCCCGCACCATCCGGGAGAACATTACCTACGGCCAGCAAAGTTCGCGCGATGAAGGGATATGGGATGCCGTACGCCAGGCGGGATTCGGTGACGATGTGAATAAACTGCACCAAGGGCTGGACACCTTAGTTGGCGAGAGAGGAGTTACCCTGTCGGGGGGGCAGAAACAGCGGGCCGCCATTGCGCGTGCCCTGGCATCAAACCCGTCCATTCTTCTACTCGACGACCCGCTTTCAGCCGTCGACGCCGGACGCGAAGAGGAGATATTGACCGAACTGGGCCATTTTTTTGCACAGCGCACAGTCTTGATCGTGTCTCAACGCTTATCCGTATTCCGTGATTGTGACAGGATTATCGTGCTTGAGCAGGGAAGGATTGCAGAAGAAGGGACACGAGATCAACTGCTTGCCCAAAATGGATTATTTGCCGAGATGAACCGCCGGCAACGCCTGCAGGCGGCGTTGGAGGAATAAGGAGGTGGACTTGGATCAAAACGGATAACCGAGCCCCACGAAGACTGCGGGCCCGTCATGACCGATCCCCACATCAACCCTACCGATGATATTGGGACGGACAACGGCACGGATGCCGATACCGGGATTGAATTCAAACTGGCGGACACTGGCACGGTCAAGCCGTTCCATGACCGCCCCGAAGTCGATGAACGGTGCGATCTCCCAGTCTGCTTTGACGTTGAATACTTCCCAGCGGAACAGCCTGATTCGCTCTTCGAGATTCAACAGAAAGTAACTGTTATCTATGAAACGGTTGCGACCATATCCGCGCAGCGTCGTCTCTCCCCCCAGGATACTCTGTTCCAGAAACGGCACGGTTTCTCCGAGGGTCTGGTTGTACACCAGGCGGAACACGCTGACATACCGGTCATTATCGAGAGGGATGAAACCCTTGAGCTCACCTTCGTAATGTCGGTAATCGGCGCTGCTGCCGAAGAGTTGCGCACTTACCTCCATTGAAACCTTGGCAAATCCGCCGAACGTTGGGGCAATCTGTGAATCCAGCGTGCTGTAGATCAGCGAGATCTTCTGGGCGTGGGCGACAAAACCGTTGATTCCCGGGACATCCTGAACCCCGAAACGGTCTTTGAGATACGGGATACTCTTCACCGCTCCCCGCTGAATATCAACATCACGATAACGCTCACCGACGACAAGCTGGATATGCCGCCCGAGATCATATCCGACCGAAAGCGTAAAGCCGATCTCCCGGTCATTGTAATTGGTCTCGCTCTGCTGGGGTGTTTTAGCGTTGAACCCGAAGAAGCGGGCCGAACCGTCACTGAAGGCGTAGGCGAACAGATTTGTTTCAAGCCTGCGGTCCAGAAAAGTCTTGTCCCGCAGCCTGAATTCGTAATCTTCGTTAACGGTACCTGACTTGGAGAGGTTAAACTCCCAGGAACGGTCGGGAGATGGGTAAAACGCGCCGTAGAAGGTTCCCGTCACGCCGAAGTTTTTGTTGTAATTAACCTGGGGTGCCAGCAGGGTGCTGATGTTGTCATTACGGTCATGCAGCAGGAAAGCGGTCAAGGCACCGGCCGTTATCCCTTCGTTGGGACTGGAGGCGATGACCGGCAGCGGGATGGTGACGACCTTGACCTCGGTGCCATAGGTCTCGTTCGTCAGGGGATAGGGAAGCCGGTCGTGCGGGATAAAGCTGGTGCATCCGGTAAGGAGGAACAGCAGCACCCCTGGCAGAAGGCGCAGATATGTCAGGTAGCGGGCAGTCATTTCGAGAGGTTGTAGCATTGAGTCGCCGCAGCTGTCAACCGGTCACCCCCGTTACCGCTTGTCTCGCCAGCTACCCTGCGCTATAGTTGCGAAAATCCGGAGGAACTCAACACCCCATGAAGCTCAACGCAAAACTCATCATCATCATGCTTTCTCTGCTGGTCCTGGCCATGCTGACCCTGTTCATGCTCAACCAGTTTGCCCAGAACGATCTGGTCCGCGAAATCCAGGAAAGCTCCCAGGAGATCTCCAAGGCGGTGCAGATGAGTATTGAAGACCTCACCTCGGAAGCCGAAACCTCCCGCCTGACGGAATATCTGAACAAGGCCCGAGAAAAAGGGATCAATGAAATCAATATCATCAATAACGAGGGGGAGATCATCGATTCCTCCGATCCCGAGAAGATCGGCAAGAAGCGTGAGATCAAGAAACTTGAAAAGGGTGTCCATGCGGCCCCTGCCGGTTCCCGGGGGGCATCAATCCTCTCCCAGAAGCCATACGAAGTGCTGGTGCCGGTCATCGTGGGTGACGAACATCTGGGATATGTCCAGATCAACATGCTGCTGGACAACATCCGCGACATCCAGCATGCCAATTTCATCCGGCGGCTTTTTGCCACCAGCATGGTATTTGCGGTCGGCATCGCCCTGACGATCTTTCTTGCCAGACGGTACACCGACCCGATCCACCGCCTGGTTGAGGATTTCAAAAAGGTTTCCGCCGGAGACCTGTCGGTAACGATTCCAGTGGACAGTCATGACGAAATCGGCGAACTGGCCGATGGCTTCAACAATATGGTTGACAAACTGCGGGAGCGCGAAGCACTGGAGAAGAGACTCTATGAGGCGGAACACCTATCCAGGGTCGGCCAGCTGGCATCGGGCATTGCCCACGAAATCCGTAATCCGTTGAACTATATCAGTCTTGCCATCGACCATCTCAAGACGGAGATGTTGCCCAACTGCGGCAGCAAGTCGGCAGAACTGCTGGAACTGACTGAAAAGATCAAGGAAGAGGTGCGTCGGGCCAATTACATGGTGCTGAATTTCATGAATTACGGCCGGCCGCTCAAACTGCGCAAAAGCCTGGTCCCCTATGACGAGATCATTGCCAAGGTCCTGCCGCTGTTGAATGACCGGCTCGCAGAACAGGGAGTCAGCATCGAGCAGCAGATCGCGCCGGACCTGCCGTTGCTCTGGGTCGATCAGGAACTGTTGCGCAACTGTATTCTCAACTTCATCAACAACGCCGCTCAGGCCATGGCCGACGGCGGGGTCATCCGTCTGGGGGCGGAAACAGACCCGACGGCGGGTCGAGTGCGCCTGACCTTTGCCGACCAGGGGAGCGGCATCCAGCCGGAGGATCTTGCCAAGATCTTCCAGCCCTACTTCACAACCAAAGATGTCGGAATCGGGCTCGGACTGGCCATTACCGAACGGATTATCAGGGAGCATGGCGGTGAAATCCTGGTGGAGAGCACACCCGGAAGCGGAACGCTCTTCACCGTCATGCTGCCGCTCCAGCAGGAACAACAGGAGGCTGTATAGTGGCTGACATAAAAGGCAGGATACTCATTGTGGATGATGAAAAGCTCCAGCGCGAGATCATCATCATGACCCTCAAAAAGGTGGGATACGAACTCTCGGAGGCTGCCGGCGTCCGTGACGCTCTGTCACTGCTGGAGAAACGTGAGGTTGACCTGATACTGACCGACCTGATGATGCAGGGCCAGTCAGGCATGGATCTCCTGGAGCAGGTGCAGAAGGTTGACCCGGAACAGTGCGTGATCATGATGACCGCCCATGGGTCCATCAAGACTGCGGTCGAGGCCATCCAGAAAGGGGCCTTCAATTATCTGGAGAAGCCTATTGAAGGTGACCAGCTGGTGCTGGCGGTCAGCAAGGCGTTCGAGCATATCGGACTGCTCCGTGAAAACCGGGTGCTGCGCAAGCGGCTGGAGGCGGTCCAGTCCATCCCCTATATCCATGGCGAACACCCGAAGATGAAGGAGGTCTTCCGGGTCATCTCCAAGATTGCCGCATCGAGTTCGAGCGTGCTGGTCGTCGGAGAGTCGGGCACCGGCAAGGAGCTGGTGGCGCGGGCGATCCATGACGGGAGCCACCGCAAGGACAAGCCCTTTATGGCCATTAACTGTGCCGCGATCCCTGACACCCTCATCGAGAGTGAACTGTTCGGCCATGAGAAGGGAAGCTTCACCGGTGCCAATGCCCGCGAAATCGGCATTTTCGAGGCTGCCAACGGCGGCACCGTGTTCCTGGACGAAATCGGGGAGATGAATGTCGCCATGCAGGCCAAACTGCTGCGGGCGATCCAGGAGAAAGAGATCCGCCGTGTCGGCGGCAAAATCAACATCCCCCTCGATCTGCGCATACTCGCTGCCACCAACCGTGAGCTGGAGCAGGAAATCAAACGGGGGGCGTTCCGCGAGGACCTGTTCTACCGGCTTAACGTCATCCGGATTAACCTCCCTCCCCTGCGTGAGCGGGGAAGCGACCTGAAAAACCTTGCGGAATATTTTGTCAAAAAATACGGGGAAATATCGGGCATTGAGGTTGAAGGTATTTCGAAACCGGCATTGCGCCTGATCATGAATTACACCTGGCCGGGCAACGTACGGCAGCTGGAATCGGTCATGGAACGAGCTGTCCTGATGGCGGAGAACAGCCTCATCCAGCCGGAGGACCTCCCGGCCGAGATCACAGTAACGGCAACACTGGCGGGGGGGATCAGCATCGACCTGCCGCCGGACGGTATCGACTTCGAGGCCCTTGAGAAGGGGTTGATCATCAAGGCGATGGAGCGGGCCGACTGGGTCATCGGCAAGGCGGCACCGCTGCTGGGAATGAGTTATAAGACCCTGCAGTACCGGTTGGAGAAATTCGAGATAGAGCGTCCGGAGAAACGCTCAAAGACCATATGACGTCAGTCAGAATCCGGAATAAAAAGCCCCCTGCGATTCCGGCCGGTTACATGACCGTCAGGCAGTACCCTCGTCCCTCCAGGTACTTCACGATCTCCTTGATGTGATCATAGCCGCGGGTCTCCAGTTCAAGGGAGACGTCAGTCCGGCCGATGGCCAGGGACTTGGAGCGCCGGTCGTGGGTGATGTGAAAGATATTGGCCCGGGTGGCGGCGATATTGTCGGCCAGCGTCGCCAGGGCCCCCGGATGGTCGTCGAGCTCCACCGTCAGCTTCAGGTAGCGCCCTCCCGCGATCAGGCCCCGTTCGACCACCTGCGAGATCGTCTTGACATCAATGTTGCCGCCTGACAGAAGGCAGACCGTCTTTCCCTCCAGAGCGTGAATCCGCTGGTTCAGCACCGCAGCCAGAGTCACCGCACCGGCACCCTCCACCAGCAGCTTGGTTTTTTCCAGCAGCGAGACGATCGCCAGGGCGATATCCTCCTCATCCACCTGCACAATTTCATCAACATTCCTGCAGATCACCGGCACGGTCCTGGTCCCGGGCAGCTTGACGGCAATGCCGTCTGCCAGCGTCACGCTGACCGGCCGTTCCGTCGGCCTTCGGGACTCGAACGATGCCGACATGGACGCGGCGGCTCTGGATTCGACCCCGATGACCCGCACGTGGGGAGCCCGTTCACGGACCGCCGTTGCCATGCCGGCAATCAGGCCGCCGCCACCAACCGGCACGATCAGGTTACGCACATCGGGGAGCTCATCAAGTATCTCCAGCGCAATGGTGCCCTGACCGGCCATGACCAGCTCGTCATCAAAGGGATGGACAAAAAGGGCCCCGGAGGATGCCTGCTCAGCGAGAGCGGCCTGACAGGCTTCGTCAAAATTTCTTCCCACCAGAACGACTTCGGCACCGTAGTCGCGGGTCGACTGCACCTTCTGAGGCGGGGTAATTTCCGGCATATAGATCGTTGCCTTCACCCCCAGGAGGTCCGCCGAAAAGGCGACTCCCTGGGCATGATTGCCTGCCGAAGCGGTGATGACGCCGTTTTTCAGCGCCTCCCGCGGTTGTGCCGTCATAAAGTTGAGCGCTCCGCGAATCTTGAACGATCCGGTTCGCTGAAGATTCTCGCATTTGAAATAGAGGGGGACACCCTGTTTCTCGGTGTAGTAATGCGAATAGATCATCTCCGTGCGGCGGACACGTTTTCTAAGCCGGTCGTAGGCTTCCTGGATGAGGTCAGTCAGTTCCATGGAGTCGTTTCTCCCCGATAAAGTTGTTGCATAGTACCAGAGCCGCCGGGGCTGGTCAAATGGCGAGGGTTCGGTTTGACTCTTGGCAATGCTGCTGTTTGCTGGTACATTTACCCGATCTCATTTCCCGGAGGATACATGGAAGTTCACCATCACCAGCTCATCATTCTCGGATCGGGCCCCGCCGGTTACACGGCCGCAATCTACGCCGCCCGCGCCAATCTCAATCCGGTTATCATCACCGGCCTGCAACCGGGCGGCCAGTTGACTACCACGACAGAGGTGGATAACTGGCCGGGCGATCACGAAGGGGTTCAAGGGCCCGATCTCATGGAACGTATGCGGCTCCACGCCGAACGATTCAACACCGAGATGATCTATGACTCCGTCCAGAAGGCCGACCTGCAGCAACGTCCTTTCCTGCTGGAAGGTGATTCCGCTCATTACACCTGCGATGCACTGATTATCGCCACCGGTGCTTCAGCCAGATATCTGGGGCTTCCCTCCGAAGAGGTCTTCAAGGGCAAGGGTGTCTCCGCCTGTGCCACCTGCGACGGCTTCTTCTACCGGGGCAAGGATGTTGCCGTGGTCGGCGGCGGCAGTACCGCTGTCGAAGAGGCGCTGTATCTTGCCAACATCGCACGGCATGTGACGGTGGTCCATCGCCGGGAGGAATTCCGGGCCGAAAAGGTGTTGGCCGACCGTCTCATTGAAAAAACCAAGTGTGGTAACATCACCATCGAGTGGAACCATGTCCTTGATGAAGTACTTGGCGATACCAGCGGCGTTACCGGCATGCGCATCAAGCACCGCAGCGGCTCCACCAAAGAAATCCCCGTTCATGGTGTCTTTATCGCCATCGGGCACTCCCCCAACACCACTATTTTCACGGGACAACTGGACATGGTTGACGGCTATATCCGCACCAGGTGTGGCGGTCTGGAGGGGAACCTGACCGCAACGAATATCCCAGGTGTCTTTGCCGCCGGCGATGTCCAGGACTTCAATTACCGCCAGGCCATTACCTCGGCCGGCACCGGCTGCATGGCGGCAAAAGATGCCGAACGGTATCTTGATACGCTGAAAAAGTAGGAGGAATGGCGGACATGACCGATACGCCTGACGACATGGAGATACTGGTTGCAGAGGTTCGCAAGACCATCTCCGACAACAAGCAGTTCCTGGCAAAGCTCCTTGATGAAACCGACGAAAACGATGAGAACGATCCCGAATCTGATGATGCGATAGTAGCTCCTGACGAAGAGTTCGAGGAGTTGTAGAACAACCGCCGCACCGAGATATCTGCACCAACGAAAAAGCCCCCGGAGTTTCCTCCGGGGGCTTTTTATTTCACGGTGCCGAGAAATGATTCAGCATCAGTGCTTCTTGTGCTCTCCGGCACCACCGGTCACATCAAGACCGGCAGGGGCATGGCACTCGCTGCAGTTGGTCTTCATGATTTCGTCACCGATGTCGACCGGATGGACGAACTGCTTGACCTGGGTCCCCTTGGGAATATTCTCCTGCACCTGCCCCATGACAAGATGGCAGAGGTTGCAATCCTTGGAGATGACCTTGCCGGCGGCATTCTTATGCTTGCCGTCGTGGCAACGGAAGCAGCCCGGGAAGTAGAAGTGGCCGATATGGGTCGGATAGGCGCTCCAGACCACCTTCATCTTGGGGAAGTAGTTCCGGCCGTAGATGCGCTGAATCTCTTCCGTCGCCTTCTTGATCGACTCAGCCTTGGCGGTCGCCACTGCGGGATAATTCTTGGCATAGTACTCCTGCAGCCCTTTGGCTATGCTTGCCTTGGCTTCCTCGGTACTCTTGTACGGCTTCTCCAGCAACTCGCCGGCAACCTTCTTCAGATACGGCAGGGAGGGGTCAAGGCGCTTGGCCTCGAAGCTGTGGTCCAGTTCGTCACTGGGCGGATGGAACCCATGGGCCGGCCGGTTATGGCAGTCAATGCAGTCCATCAGGCGCTGCTCATGCTTGGCAGCTTCTTCCTTGGTCAGCGGCTTATCGGTGCTGACAAACTCTTCGAAGGTGCCGTCAGCTTTCTTCACGGTGACATACGGGATGTTCAAACGTTTTTCGTCAGTTGCCACATAACGGACTTCCTTGCCGATGTGCCAGTGGATACCGGAGGTATTCGGGGCACCCGGGGTGCCGCCGATCTTGATCAGCATCTCGGTCTCGCGACGGGTGTTCTCTTCGTTGGGCGCATTGTGGGAGAAGACCTTGTGACGGGAGGAGATTAACTTCTCAGGCCAGTGACACTTTTCGCAGGTACCGCGAGCCGGGCGCAGGTTGTGTACCGGGGTCGGGATCGGGGTCGGGAAGGTGCCGGTCAGGACAGAATAAAGCTGACGGGTACCGTTGATCTTGGCCTTGACGTAGTAGTCGATGCCGGAGCCGACATGACACTCAACACAGCGCACGCGGGCATGGGGGGATTCTTCCCAGGCCGTATGCTCGGGTCCCATGGGGACATGGCAGACCTCGCCGCAGAACGCGGTGGATTCAGTAAATTCGAAACCCTTGATGGTGGCAACACCGATAATGGCAAAGAAGACGACCGTCACCAGAGAGAAAAACAGGGCCAGGCGGAGTTTGTTCGGATCATTGAAATCCAGACGCGGCAGCGGCGGCAGTTCGAGCTCCGGATTCTTGCGGTGCTTGTTACGGGTAAGCCAGGCGCCGAAATAGGTCAGGACACCGCCGAACAGGATGCCGCCCGGGAGCAGAAAGTAGGTGACGATCTCGAGATAGGGGTTTTCAACCCCGAGAAAGGCCTGGAGGGCCAGAAACAGTACAATGACCAGAGCGGAAACCGCCGATGTCAGCATACCCAACAGACTGATCACGTTCATGTAGTACTTTTCAGCAGCAATCTTCTTCCGTTTTTCCATTTTGCCTCCCAGGACTGCGAACTTTTCTTCCTTTATGTTGATTACACACAAAATTACGTGGTTACTGACCCCAAAAACGGTTTTTTTTATCACGCCATCTCGGCAAAAGCAACTTAAATTAGCATGATATGCCGAGCGCCACCACATTTAAACGAATTCAAAGGGTCCTAGCCGCGAAATTACCATCCTGTAATCTATTTGTTGACAGCTTCACTAAACCTGCGTAAATTTAACAGCGTTATATTTTCAGAAACAATTGACCGAACAACACATTATTGATGACGTACCAGTACCAGCTAAACTACACAAAGTCGGGGAGGTACGAAAATTGAAAAATCATGTTTGGCGACCATTGTTCATCGTTGCGGCGGTTGTCGGAGGGATCCTGATCACCCGGACAATTCTGGTGCCCAAGGACTTCGGCATCTACGAGCGGGGCTATATGTACGGCTGGCACCGCAAATCCAACGAGGCCGAGTGGCAGAAGTATCCGGTGAAATACAAGACCGCCAAGGTCTGCAAGGAATGCCACAAGGACAAGTTTGATGACATCGCGAACTCGGCCCACGCCCCCATCAGCTGCGAAAACTGCCATGGCCCCAATTACAATCACCCCAAGGACCCGCAAGGACTGACCATCGACAGGAGCAGAGGACTCTGCATCCGCTGTCACGCCAAACTCCCCTATAAGGACACCCTCCGGGGCAGTTTCAAGGGGATCAACCCAGAGACACACCACCCCGAAGAACAGTGCGTAACCTGTCACATCCCCCATAACCCGAAACCCATGATCCAGAAGAACCAGAAGCGGGAGGTGAAGTCATGATGAATCGCCGCGATTTCTGCAAGAAAGGTCTTTTAATTGCCGGCGGAATGGCGATCCCGCTAACTGCCCTGGAGTTGTTCAATCCCAAACGCTTGCGGGCGGAAAGGGATGGCAAAGGGAAGGTTCGCTGGGTCTTCCTCGTGGATGTCCATAAATGTGTCGGCTGCGGTTTCTGCGTCAAGGCCTGCAAGACCGAAAACGATGTCACCTGGGATGCCAATGTCACCCGCACCTGGGTAGAGCGCTACGTTATCACCAAGGACGGCAAGGCGCATATCGATTCTCCCAAGGGGGCCCGGGACGGCTTCACCACCCAGAAGATCGATCAGGGGCACGCCGGCATGAAGGAGATCAAGCCTGAAGATATCTCCAGGGCCTTCTTCGTACCGAAACTCTGCAACCATTGCGACAATCCCCCCTGTGTCCAGGTCTGCCCGGTCGGGGCGACCTATCAGACCGAGGAAGGGGTCGTACTCGTGGACCGCTCCTGGTGCATCGGCTGCGGTTACTGCGTCATGGGCTGTCCCTACGGCGTCCGCTACTTCCACCCGGAACTGCACGTCGCCGAAAAGTGCACCCTCTGTTATCACCGCCTCTCCCAGGGGATGAAATCCGCCTGCGTTGACGCCTGTCCCTTCGGGGCGCGCCAGGTCGGCAACATCCGTGATCCCGAGGATCCGGTCACCAAGATCATCACCACTCAGCCGGTCAATGTCCTGAAAGAAGAATTCGGCACCAAACCTCAGGTATTTTATCTGGGATCCTCAATGGAGGTGAAATAACCATGGTACACGGTGAGGCTTGGACCATTAAAGAGTTTTTCGTCTATCCGAATGAGTATATCTACTGGTCGATCCAGATCGTCATGTACCCCTTCATGACCGGTCTCGTGGCCGGAGCCTTCGTGCTCTCGTCCCTGTACCATGTCTTCGGTGTGAAACAGCTGAAGGACATCGCCCGCTTTTCGCTGGTCTTCTCGCTGGCCCTGCTGCCGGTGGCCATGATGCCGCTCATGCTGCATCTGCAGCAGCCGCTCCGGGGCATCAATGTCATGATGACGCCGCATTTCACCTCGGCAATCGCCGCCTTCGGCATCGTCTTTACGACCTACGGTATGATCGTTGTCTCGGAGATCTGGTTCGTCTATCGCCAGTTTATCGTGGAGACCGTCATGGAGCTGCGCGAAAACCAGCAGCGGACTGCGGTCCAGTCCCTGCAGCTCCTGATCTACACCGTTCTCTCCATGGGGGCCATGGATCTCAGCCCCGAGGCGCTGCACAAGGACGAGAAGGCCGTGACCTTCCTGGCCGGTCTCGGCATCCCGGTAGCCTGTTTCCTGCACGGCTACGCCGGCTTCATCTTCGGATCCGTCAAGGCCAATGCCCTCTGGATGACCCCGCTCATGCCGGTCATCTTCATCTGCTCGGCGGTCGTATCCGGTATCGCCCTCTGCATCGTCACCTACATCATCACCATGGAACTGCGCAAGATCATCTATGAGCGCAAGCGCCTGGATGATCCGGACCTCCCGTCGCGGGACGACCTCAAGAGTGCCGAACTCCACGTCGTCACCATGACCACCAAGTACCTGAAGATATTCCTGGTCCTGGCCATCACCCTGGAACTGCTGGACCTGATCTTCCGGACCTACACCGCCGTCAAGTCCTGGGACATCCTGCGCAGCGTCATCTACGAACGGGACTTCACCAAGATCTTCATCATGCAGTACGGACTCGGCAACCTGGTACCGTTCATTCTGCTGCTGATGCCGGGACTGACCATCCGGAGGGCGCTGCTCGCGACCCTGCTGGTGCTGATGGGGGTCTTCATGATGCGCTGGAACGTCGTCATCGGCGGCCAGGCATTCTCGGCCTCCTTCTCCGGATACATGGAATACGTGCTGCCACTCTGGCCGGATAACCTTGAGACCCTGAAAGAGGGGCTGGTAGGCGCCCTGATGGTCATTGCCACTCCGTTCATCCTCTTTTTCGGCATCACCCGGGTCCTGCCGGTGTTCGGCGTCAAGGACTCCCATTGATTTCGGTACCACAGCATATTCTGACTTTTTACATATGGAGACGAGATAACGACACAAACTGCTGCCATGATCACATGAATTCCTTCTGAACCGTCGGGAGGTGCGCCGAGATGACCGATGCAGATAAATCGCTGGAAGAGCGCGAACGAGAACTAGCCAACCGTATCCAGTCCCTGGAACGCCAACTGGAACGGCTCTCGGCACGGGTTGACGACGACGGACCCGGCGCCACTGCCGGCACCTCCCGGCAGCCGCCGCAGCAGAGCGAATACCCGACCGGAGAACTGAGCGATGTCTCGGAGGAGGTGTTGAGCTGGGTCAGCCGCTATTCGCTGCTCCCTCGCCTGGCGACCCTCTGCTTCGTAATGGTCATGGCCCTGATCCTACGGACCGTTACCGATAGCGGCCTGATCAACATGCTTATCGGTTCCGGCATCGGCATGGGCTATGCCGCCTCCCTGATGATCTTCGGCTGGTACAAGTACCGCAAGGAGAGCCCGCTGGCCCCGGTATTCGCGGCCAGCGGGGCGATCCTCATGTCCACCATCGTCGTTGAAACCCACACCCACTTCCAATCTCTACCACTGGTTCCTGCCTACCTGACCCTGATGGCCACCGGCATCGGCATGGCCCTGATCAGCCGCCAGTTCAATGCACTGACCCCCGTATCGGTGGGGGTACTCGGCATGTGCCTGGCCGGCGCGGCCATTGACTACCCGCGTCCCTACTTTCCTTATCTGGCCCTGTTGCTCTTCACTGCCAACCTGCTGGGCTATTTTGCCGCCCAGTTGAAACAGTGTTCATGGATTCGGTGGATCGCCTTCATCGTCACCGTTGCCATGATGCAGCTGTGGGGGGTCCAGATTGTGACCGCCATTCGCAAGGGTGAAGGTATTCCACTGACACTTGCCCAGGACTGGTTTTATCCGAGTGTCGCCATCTTCGCCCTGACCTTCCTGGTACTGGCGCTGCTCGGAATCCTGCGGAGCGGGGCCGACCGGATCTCCCGCTTTGACCTGAGCCTCCCTACCCTCAACGCACTCTGGGCCTTTTCCATCTCCATCTACGTTGCCAGCGCCCAGGGGAGCAGACCGGCCTTCATCCTCGGTGCAATCGGTGTGCTGGTCGGCATCAGCCATCTTGCGGCCAGCTTCTGGTTGGCCCAACGGGATAAGGAGCAGGCCACCGGCGCGGCAACCTTCACCTTTGCCTGCGGAGTACTGCTGGCGCTGGCGCTGCCGGCCGCCACCGGCAAACTGACCCTCTCACTTCCTGCCCTCTCCCTGGTGGGCATATTCATGGCCGTCATGTCCCGGGTCTGGAAATCCGGGACCGTACGCATCACGACCTACATCTTCCATATCTACTGTTGTGTCGCCCTGGCTCTCGTGATGAAGACGAAAGGACCGGCGGCCATGGATGCCGTCAACATCCTCCCCGCCGGTCTTCTGGCCTGCATCATCCTCTATCAGTACCTCTGGTGCCGCTGGTGGCCACCCCATGAAGAGGCCGCCTTTTTCAGCCGGTTCGACCGGAAAGACCGCAGCGCCGTACTGCTCCTGATCAGCGGTCTTATCAGCGGTTTCTTCATGATCCGCATTGCCATCTTCCAGGTGCTGCAGATGATGCCGGGAATCGTGCAGCAGGACATCTTCCGCTGCGCCCAGTCGGTCTTCATCAATGCAGCGGCAACAGGACTGATGCTCTATGCCTATTTCCGCCAGGATAAAGAGATCCGTAATGTGGCAATCCTGGTGACCCTGGTCGGTGGAACCAAGGTTTTTCTGTCCGACCTGCTCGGCACCCATGGCATTCCCCTGGTAGCCAGTGTCTTCTCGTTCGGAGTGGCCGCAGCGGTGGAATCTATCGCCCTCGGCAAATGGCAGAAATCGAAACCAGCACCCGAATAACCGCAGCGAGGGAACCTTGAAAACGCAAAGGGGGGGATGCGGACGCATCCCCCCCTTTTGCGTTATACCTGTGGTAAAAGGTCAGTGACCGCTGGACAGGAACGCCAGGATCATCAACATCAAGAGGGTCAGGCCGGTAAAGAGCGCCATGAACCCAAAACCTTTCAGCAGGAAATCATACAGGGCACCGGTAGGGCGGTGCACCTCGTAATCCTCCAGGACACCGAGCTGTTCGTAACGCCGCCACTGGGCCCCCCGCTCCTCCATGAATTCATGCTTGGACAGCTGGCCATTGAAGATAACGAAGTCCATGGGGAACTTTTCCGGACGGCCGTGGGTGTTGAAGAAATGGACCGTGAAGATGAATCCGGTGGCCAGCAGGGCCTCATCGGAATGGATGATCGTCGCCACGTTGAAGGCCCAACCGGGGAGAAAACTGCCGAAAAGCTCAGGGAACCAGAGCATCAATCCTGAGCCGCCGATGGCAAACATCCCCCAGAACACCGCCAGGAAGTCGAACTTTTCCCAGTAGGTCCAGCGGTCGAAGGCCGGTTTCGGCCCCTTGAAGAAGAACCACTTCACCATGCCGATGACATCCCGGACATCCTTGAAGTTCGGACAGAGTGAATCAGGCCCGAACAAACGTTGCAAAAAGTTTCCCGGTATATCCTTGCGAATGAATAGAAAATGAAAACTCAACAGCAGGGCGCCGGCGAAATAGGCAAATGTCAACACGGCGCAGTAGCGGTGGATGTAACCGGCAGTGGCAACGCCGCCATAAAACTTCATCATCACCTTTGCCCAGTGCTGGTCGCTGAAGCGGAGCGGCAGGCCGGTCAGGGACAAGCCGAGAAAACTGGTGACAACCATTATGTGGAGCATGATGTGGCGTAGTTTGAAGCGACGATACTGCCGATGCGGCTCCGCCAACCGGGCCCACAGCTTGCCGTTCTGCACCGCCAGCGCCTCGATTACTTCGTCGTTGTTCACGACCCCCATCTCCTCGAGGATTGTGCCCAACTTTTTCCCGGTTCCCGACTGGCGCTCCAGCGCGCGGTGCAGGGTGGCAGTGCTTATCACTCCGGCCTCAACAAGGATTTCGCCAAATTTTTTCATATTCGCATCTCCCGCAGGGAATCCCTCTGATCAGTGATCGTTCTTATGCCGGTTTTCAATAAAGCCACGGAACATCCAGAGCAGGGTGTGTATCCAGAACACGGCAAAAACACCGACTAATAGCGAAGTCATCCCGACAAAGGTGTAAAAAAGGATGGGGAATTTCTCCCGGTCCGTCGGTTCGCCATGGGCATAGAATTTAGTGAACAGTTTCGTGGCCCCCTTGTGGCATTTGGCGCAGGTTCCAAGGAGATTGGCCGGACTGATACTGGACGAGGGATCACTTTGGGGAAGGACCGAATGGGCGGTGTGGCAGTCGGCGCAGCCGGCGACCCGCTCGGGAAAACCGAGACGGTAGTTCTTGCCGTGATAGCTTTCCATATAGGTTTTGACCGCCACATTGAAGACCTTGTTCCGCTTCATCATCTCGGCATCGCTGTGGCACTTCATGCAGACCTTGGTATGGAATTCGCGATTGGCATGATCATTCGGTCCACCGAGCGCCTTGATTTCATGCAGTCCGTGGCAGTCGTGGCATGCAGCGGAATCCTTGTTGCCGGCCGCTACCGCCTTGCCATGGACGGAGTTGCGGTAGATCGACTCCTTGTCGTGGCACTGGATGCACTTGGCGACGACGACCCGCTTATCGTTGTTCCAGTAAGTGTGGGTATGGACATCGGTATGGCAATCGGCACACATAACCCCTTTGGCGATGTGGACACTGGCGTAATGCTCAGCATTAACCTTTTTGTGGCACCTTTCACAGCGGACCTTCTGAACCTTGATCTCCTTCTTCATGTGCCGGAGCAGGTCGGTTATGTCCGTATGGCAGCTGGTACAGGCATTCTTGCCGTGAACGGAGGCGGCATACTCCTTGATCGAGTATTTGTCGCCATGGCATCCCAGACAGGTGGCGGGGTCGATGGCCATCCCCTGTTCAGCGGATGAGGGGACAGCAACAACAATGGCAGAGCAAAGCAAAAGCAGGGAAAGGCACAAAACGCGCATGAGGGCCCCCAGGGGAAAAGGAAAGGATATGGGTGAGACCGTACAAATATTTTTAGGTAAAGTCTGTAGGGAAAGCTGAACCGCATAACTTATATAGCTGTGCAGATCATGGAGTGCGTTTGTTCAGGACAACACAGCGGAAACTATACCCCCCTTTTTACGGGTGTCCAGCAGGGTACCGCATGAATCTGGCTACTGACAGGTTCCTCTCGCAGCCGAAGGAGTCTTAAATATTCGAATTCATGGATTTTATGCCGGACCAGCTGTATTGACTTTATCCCCCCGATTTGGTAGGTTGCTTGCCTGCTGTCCGTTTCAGAAGGTGTCAGTGACGGCAGAACGTCAACGTCGTACGGAGCAGAGAGATCATGCACAAAAAACTGTTTATTCCCGGACCGGTTGAGATTCATCCCGATATCCTGGCAGCCATGGCAACCCCCATGATCGGCCATCGCATGAAGGAATACGCCGAACTGCACGGCCGGGTCACCTCCGGGCTAAAAAAAGTGCTCTTCACCAATGACAAGGTATTTCTGGCCACGTCCAGTGCGTTCGGCGTCATGGAGGGGGCGGTGCGCAACCTGGTCGGCACACGGTGCGCCAATTTCTGCAACGGCGCCTTTTCCGACAAATGGCATGATGTCACTCTGCGCTGCGGCAAGGAGGCCGATGCCATCCGCTTCGACTGGGGTAAACCGGTAACAGCGGAAGCGGTCGATCAGGCCCTTGCCACCGGCAGATACGACAGTATGACCATGATCCACAACGAGACCTCCACCGGCGTCATGTCACCCCTGCCAGAGATCGCAGCGGTCATGAAGAAGTATCCCGATGTCATGTTCATCGTCGATACGGTTTCTTCCATGAGTGCTTTGAAGGTACCGGTAGACGAACTGGGGATCGACTGCTGCATCTTCGGTGTGCAAAAGGCCTTTGCCCTCCCCCCGGGACTCGCGGTATTCACCGCCAGCGAACCGGCACTACAGCGGGCAGCGGGCATGGAAGGGCGCGGCTATTATTTCGATTTCATGGAATTTGCCGCCAACGATGCCAAGGACAACACCCCTTCCACCCCCTGCATTTCGCTGATCTATGCCATGGACAAACAGCTGGAGCGGATCTTCGCCGAGGGTCTGGAGGCCCGCTGGAACCGCCACGTTGAACTGTCCGATTATGTGCGCGGTTGGGTGACAGAGCGTGGCTTCGAACTCTTCCCCGAACTGCAGTATGCCTCACGGACTCTCACCTGTGCCCGCAACACCCGGGGAATCGACCTGGCCGCACTCAAGAAGAAACTGGGGGAAGCGGGCTTTGCATTTGACGACGGTTATGGGAAAATAAAGGGGCAGACCTTCAGGATCGCCCACATGGGCGATATGACGAGGGGTGACCTGGACGAGTTATTGTCTGCCATCACAACCATCATGCCGGAATTGGCATAACGAACAATAGTGCAGTTTAAAACGGAGGTAACACCATGAAATGCCCGAATTGCGGCGACAGGACAGCAGTGGATCTGGATACCCATTCCGGAGGGTTCACGGCTGAAGAATCACCCGTGAAGGAGTGCGGGACTTGCGGTTTAGTTTGGCGGATAAAAGTGGATCAGGGAGAGACCAAGATCGACATCATCAAACCTGCGGATAAAAAGGCGTAGAGACGCATCGTACCGCGCCTCTACGCTGAAGGGATTATTCCTTTTCGAATACGTCCTTGCCGGCACCGCAGAGGGGACAGACCCAGTCATCGGGCAATGATTCGAATGGCGTTCCGGGAGGGATTCCTTTGTCCGGGTCTCCGGTCGCGGGGTCGTACACGTACTGACAGATGGTGCAAATCCAACGTTCCATGGTACAGCTCCTTTTCTTGATTTAGATTGGTTCCCAGCTGATGCACTGAACCGGGCAGCCGTCGATCGCCCGCTGAATCTCCTTTTCCGGAGCGCCGGAGGGATCGAAGCATTCCGATTTCCCTGAACTATTGAAACGAAACACTCCCGGGCAGGTGGATATGCAGAGACCGCAACTAATGCAGCTCTCCTGGTCTACAACCGGTATCTTGCTCATTCTGGTCTCCTTGCTGTCGGTGGCCTATTGTACCAACTTCAAAAGAGATGTCAATCGAGTGGAGAAACAGATGATATTTGAATCATTGGAGGTTGGCCCCCTCGGGGTCAACTGCTTTGTTCTCGGCTGCGAGACCACCCGCGAGGGGGTTGTGGTCGATCCCGGCGGCGATGTGGACCGGATTGCTGCCATTGTCAAAAAACATGGCCTGAAGATTCGCTACATCATCAACACCCACGGCCATTTCGATCATGTGGGGGGCAACCGGCAGGCCGTCGCGGCGTTCGGCGCCCCGCTACTGATCCATGAAAACGACGCCTCCATGCTGGCCCGGGCTGCCGAAGTGGCCCTCATGTACGGCATGCAGGGGGAGAACTCACCACCGGCCGACGAATTTCTGACCGAAGGGAAGGAGATCGTCTTCGGTTCCCACCACATCAAGGTACTCCACACCCCCGGCCATACCCAGGGGGGATGTTGCCTCTATCTGGAGGGGGAAAAAAAGATCATCACCGGTGACACCCTGTTTGCCGATTCCATCGGCCGGACCGACCTTCCCGGCGGTTCCCACGACCAGCTGCTGCAGACGATCAGAGC
>CAZSTJ010000006.1:0-30604 GCA_964609805.1 uncultured Geobacter sp.
TGGGAACCGTACCGGTCGGCCACGCGGGTGATGAAGGCAGGATCACCCACGGCGGCACTGTTGATGACAATCTTCTCGAAGCCGATAGCGAAGATGCGGCCGATATCGTCGATGTCTGCCAGGCCGCCGCCGTAGGCAAGGGGCATGAAGCATTCGTCGGCGATCTGCTCCAGCATCTTGAAATTCGGCCTATTCCCCTCACGGCTGGCGGTGATATCCAGGAACACCAGCTCGTCCACCTCCAGTTCGTTGAAAATGCGTACGGTATTGATCGGGTCACCAATGTAATGGTAGTTTTTGAATTTGACCGACTTGACGAGGCTTTCGTCGCGGAGAAGCAGGCAGGGTATGACACGGGTACGAAGCATGGTCAGAGTCGGGCAAAGTTCGCCAGCAGTTTCATCCCGAATTTGTGACTCTTTTCGGGGTGGAACTGGGCGCCAAAGATGTTGTCCTTCTGAATGGCCGAATCGAAGGTTATGCCGTGAGTGGTGCGCAGGATAGCGTTACTCTCGCTGTCGCACTGCACAAAATAGGAGTGGACAAAATAGAAACGGGGTTCGTCGAGTACATCAAAATCCTCGGTCAGTGAACTGGGGGTGTGCTGTACAACATTATTCCACCCCATGTGCGGCACCTTGAAACGGGCGGTATCCAGGCGCCCCATAAACGCCAGTGTAGTCGCCGGAATCCAGCCCAGGCCGGGAAGTTTCCCCTCCTCGCTGGAACGGGTCAAAAGCTGCATCCCCAGACAGATTCCCAGGATGGGTATTCGTTCCACCTGTGCCTTGGTATCGAGCACACCTCTCAGCCCCTGGGTCGCTATGCGGGTCATGGCGGCATCGAAAGAGCCGACCCCCGGAAGTAGGATCTTTTCCGCGTCCGCAACCTCACCGGCATTACCGGTGATGCGTGAGGGGACGCCGATCTTCTTCAACATATTTGCGATTGAGCCCAAGTTGCCCATGCCGTAATCTACGATGGTGATCATCAGACACCGGATTTGGAGGTATATTTGATATAAAAGCTCATTGGAACCAGGTTCATCTTTGCCATGACATAGAAGAACGGGCGCAACTTCTCGAAGAGCGATTTATAGGTCGGGTAGTCGCGAAAGCTCTTGATCGGTCCCTTCATGACACTCTCGAACTCCTCGTCGGTCAGGTTGAGGCGTTTTTTGAAATATTCCAGCAGGTCGTCTTCCATGTGAGGCGGCTCAGCATACCGGCGCAGCGCCTCCTCGCGGGTAATCTGGCCCCGGCGGGCCGCGGCGGCCAGGCTAAGGTTGCGCAAATCCACCTTGAATTTGACCGGCAGATAGTAGCTGTGGTTGAAAGCTGTCATGCGGTTTTCAAGATGGTGGCCCCCATAGTACTGCCAACCGAATTCCTGCTCCAGAAAGGTTCTGGCATCTTCTTTTGAATAAGACATGTACCAGAAAGGGCGGATCTTTTTAATTCGCTTCAATAGAATCCATTTCATGAACGCTGCAAAATGCATCAATGGATAGGTCTTCATCTGCAGAGAGCCGAACTGTTTATGAACGGAACTGATATACCTTCCGTCAAAATAAATATTGCCTAGTGGGGCAACCCCTTCCGTCGTGAACGAGTGCCCTTCCAGAATATACTTTACCCCGTATTTGCCGGCAGCACGATATAAGACTTCAGCAAGGGCTAAGTCGGTAGGGCCATCAATCTCAGGTACCCCTGCTTTGAAAAAGGACTTGAAAATGTCATCCATCTCTTTATTGTCAACGACGTAGGTAAAAAGATCCACCTTCAGTTTTTTCAAAACCTTACGAATATTTTCTGTTGCAATTGCACTGTTCCAGGTATTGTCATAATGGACCGCAAGGGGGCGCAGCCCCCATTCCACTGCCTTGTAGAGCATAAAGGATGAGTCCGTCCCACCGCTTACCCCGACGACACAATCGTATTTTTTCCCTGCACCGTCCCGCTTGATCTGATCAACAATAGACGCCAGCACTGCTTCTCCAGCCGGTGTACCGGTATGATACTGCTCAACGAGCTTATCAACCATTGCGCAATAATTACAGACACCATGTTCATCGAAGGTGATACTGGGTACACGTTCGTCATATATGCATCGATTACAGATCGTCACGGCAGACTCCGACAATTTGAAAAGGTGTACCCCACCCTTTTGAGTTGGATGGTATATCAGATGTGACAAGACTATTCGCACCTATAACAACATAGTCTCCGATAGTCACACCCTTGGCAATGATCACATTTGGTCCTATATATACGTGACTCCCTATGGTCACCGGGGCGTGCGAGATATCATCACCATGGATCACCCGATCAACCGTGTCGTGTGTATATATCTGAGAACCAGCTGAAATATCGCAGCAATCTCCAATAACAAGCCCCCCGGAACCATCAAGTATGGTATTCGGGCCTATCCAGCAGTTTATGCCGACCGTAACGTCTCCCAACACCAGACTGCTGTCATAAATTGATGTCCCATCACCAAAACCGTAGAACCGGGCCTTTTCCCAACGATCACTGAACAACTCCCCAAAAGGCACAAGGCGCTTGAAGTGTTCATATTTGTCCTGACGCAGAATGTTATGCAGGCGTTTGATCAGTGCGAGCAGTTCGGTTTCCTGTTCACCTGCACCGTATGGCGCCAATTCTGATTCCTGGGTCATATCGTGCCCTTAAGATAGATTTCCGAGAACAGTTCTGATTGCCCTGCAGACAAATTCCACATCCACATCTTTGAAACAGGGGAGCGTGATTGTGGTCTGCTGCAGAGACCATGCGCTGGGTTGAACATTCTGGTAGCGGCCCCGATAATAGCTGGTGCCACTTAGACAATACGTACCCAGAGTCGTCTCAACACCTTTTTCTTTGAGATTTTTTATCAAACTATCGCGATCTACACCATCTGGCACCTGGAACACCAGCGACTGCACATTGTGAATGACATCCGCTGCTGTCAGTTGAACACGGAAGCCGAGCGGCTCCAGTTCGCGGGCATACTCACTGCGGGTCTTGTTTCGGTCCGTCACTATGGAGTCAAGTTTTTCGAGCTGTTTTATCCCCATGACAGCCTGCAGTTCGGACATCCGGAAGTTGTAACCGAAATCGACAAAATCGAAAACACCATCCATAGACCTGGCGCCATGGGCAAGTTTTACTGTCAGGCGTTCTGCCCAGCCATCATTATCAGTGGTTATTGCCCCCCCCTCACCCGTTGTCAGCAGCTTGCGGGGATGAAAACTGAAGCAGGTAAGGTCCGCGATGACGCCGCAGCGTACGCCCCGCTCACTGCTTCCGATAGCGCATGCCGCGTCTTCGATTAAAGGCAGACCATGAGCACTGCAGATAGATTTGATTGCGTGTATCCCAGAGGGATTACCGAAGGAATCCACGAAAATGACCGCCTTGGTGCGCGGGGAAATTTTTCTCTCCAGTTCCTGAGGCTGCATATTGTACGTATCAGGATCAACATCGGCGAACACCGGTACCGCGCCCACATCCTCCACCACGTTAGCAGTGGCCGGGAATGAGAAGTCGGAGACAATCACCTCATCACCTGGCCCAACCCCCAACAACCTTAAACAACTCCAGAGCGCCGTGGTGGCGGATGTCGTCAGGAAGGCGTAACGGGCACCGGTAACATCCTTAAGACCCTCGGCAAAAGCCGATACATGGCGACCTCTGGTAAACCACCCGGATTCGAAGATGCCCCGAAAATCTTTTTCAACCTCATCGAATGACAGGTACGGCTTGATTAGTTTGATCATTTGCAGCCCCTGATGTTGTGACGATACCATGCCAGCGTCTCGCGCAGGCCGTCCTCAAAAGGGGTAAGACGATATTCAATCATTTTCCTGATCTTGGCGTTGCTCGCATTATGGCACATGACGTCTGACATACGCGCTTCCTTGTGCACTATTTCACCATGGTATCCCATGGCATCCGCTATCATGACGATAAGGTCTTTGATTGCAATCTGTCCGTCGGAGGAGATATTGACACAGTCACCAGCAGCCATCTTTCCATACAGATTTACAATGGCATCGACTGTATCCAGCACGTAAATGAAGTCCCTGCTCTGATCGCCGCTCCCGTGGATCTCGGGAGGAATTCCATTCAACAATTTCCAGGCAGTGACCGGTATGACTCCGGCCAGATAGCCCCGGTAATTCTGGCGAGGGCCATAGTTATTGAACGGTCGTACAATAAAGGCATCAAGATTATACATACGCACATAACTCTGCAGCGCAATATCGGCTGCAGCTTTTCCTGCTGCATAGCTCGTTGTGGGGTTAATAGGGTGATTCTCATCCATCGGTTCGTACACTGCAGTGCCATACACCTCTGAAGTAGAAAAGTGGCAAAGGGTCGTAAAGGCCTTTTTACGCTGCATTTCCAGCAGATTGAGAATAACCCTGACGTTTGTCTCAAAGGCGTTCGCAGGATTTACGAACGAGTAGTTAAGCGCCTTGGTTGCGGCGTTGAAGACAATATCAATGTCGTGACGCTCAAAAATATAGTCCAGGGAAGTAGAGATCTCGGCATCGTCCTTGTACAGAACGGCACCTTTCTCTATTGCATCTGCCAGGTTATCTTCGCTGCCAAGGAACATGTTGTCTATGACCACAACCTGGCGTGCGCCTTCCGCCAATAACCGGTCAACCAAATGACTGCCGATGAAACCGGCGCCACCGGTGACCAAAATACCATGTCCTGCTATGCAAGGCCTCATTGCTGGCTCCTGATGATCTGCTGGACTTTCCGGGCAATTTTCATTGCATGCAGTCCATCTCTCTCTGTCGGGACAGACTCGCGGAAGGAATCACCGGCGAAACGGACGAATGCCATAAGTTCATTCAGCAACGCCTCCTCTGGACGCACATCTATGGTTTCTTCTTTGGAAGATATGGAGACCTTCTCGTAGTATTGTTCAATAGTCTGCTTGGTGATAAGAACTTCTTTGCGCAGCAGGTTGGCGTGAATGTATTTATCATTGCAGGTAACACTGATCTTCCGGATACGTTTCTCTGTAATACGGCTTGCGGTGATATTAGAAAATGAGCCGTTTTCATGAGTTAACGTCGCCCTGGCAAATGCGATCATACCTTCGTCTATTACTCCATAAGCCGAAACATCCCGTGCAGGACCGTTCAGATACAGTGCAAGGTCGATATCATGGATCATCAAGTCTGTGACCACATCCACATCGGTGATTCTGCTGCTGACCTTGTTTGTCCTTGTGAAGTCGATATTTATGATACGATCTTCACCGGAAAGCACTTTTTTCAGTGCCATGACTGCAGGATTAAACCGTTCGATGAAACCGACCTGGATACGCAAACCCTTAGATTTAGCGAACTCTACAATATCATTACTGGTATCAAGAGTGTCAGTAAGCGGTTTTTCAACAAAGATATTCGGTACCTGGCATCCAATCTGTTTAATGTAATCGTAGTGAGTGGATGTCGGAGTGACAAGCACAACCGCATCGACCCGGGTCAGATCCCTGTCCAGATCATCCGTACATGGACAGCCGTACAGGGCAGACATCTCGGCAGAACGAACAGTGTCACGATCATGAATGAACACCAAATCAACGTTCTTCAACATTGACAGAACCCGCAGATGGTTCTGCCCCATGTTGCCGAGCCCAATCAATCCGATTTTCATCGGTGTCATGTTATTCAACCTTATTCCCATCCTTATCGACATAACAACGATGACGTGCCGGTGATCCCACAACCAGTGAATACGGTTCCACATCCTTGGTCACAACGCTGCCTGCCGCTACCATGGCATATTCGCCGATCGTCACCCCGCACACAATAGTCGCATTGGCGCCGATACTGGCCCCCCGCTTGATGAGTGTCGGGACGATTTTCCAGTCACGGTTGAACGCCCTGGGAACTTTATCATTCGTCAACACTGCATAAGGACCGAGAAACACGTCATCTTCTAACGTGACTCCACAGTACACTGAAACCCCATTTTGAATTTTACAGCGATTTCCGATGGTGACACCGGCATCGACATAGACATCCTTGGAGAGAATGCAGTTCTCTCCGATTTTGACATCTTCACGTATCTGCACCTGGTTCCAGATTTTGGTACCGGTGCCGATATCAGTACGGCCGTGTACTTCTGCGCTTGGGTGAATGTAGACACTGTTGATCATAGCTTAACCCCGTGATGTGTTAGTAAGTTGCTATCAAGACCGGCAATCTCTTAATCCAGTAACGTTGACTCTTCAACGTTACTGGATACAAATCACATCTTATGATGCAAGACAGATACAAGCTTGCATATCTAATATTGTATCAATTTATCGTGCCTAATCCCCATAAATACCCCAGCCGACGAGAAAGACCCACGTTATACCGACAATAAGGAGCGGAACATCCCTAAGTAACGATTCGGTCGGGTCTCCCCCTTTTCCGGATTGCACACGCAGGATGTAGCGTAACAAGCCGAAACAACAAAGCGGCACAGAATACAGAAGTAACTCGGAGTGGCGCGAAATCACATACATCGTGTAGGTAACCAGGACCGAGCTACCGGTAAGATACATGGTACCATCGAGGAAACCTTCCGGGTACGAGGATAAAGATCGACGATGGTTGGACGACTCTTCACCAAGAAGGGATTTTTCAGCTAATCTCTTACCCGTACTTAGAAACACCGCCAGCAGAAAGACACTCAGGAACAACCATTCTGAAATTGGCGTGGCGAATGCGCTGCCTCCTGCGAGCAGTCGGAGAAGAAATCCGGCAGATATGCAGAAAATATCAACCAGCGGAATATGCTTCAGCCCGTAGCTATAGGCGATTGATATCCCGATATAGAGCATCAGATACATCAGAAACGATTTTGCAACCATGATCGCCAGCAGAAGAGCAGCTGCAAGTAGCAGCATAACTAGGACCAGTGCCCCGGTTTTTGATATCTGGCCTGCTGCGAGAGGCCGACAGCATTTCCGGGGATGATGGTGGTCGCTTTCATGGTCAAAGATGTCATTGACTACATAGGTGGCGCTGGACGCAACACAAAAAGCAAAAAATGGAATAAGCGATTCAGGTACGACACATCGGGAAAAGAATGTTCCACCAAGAAACGGAGGAAAAAACAGCATCAGGTTCTTCAACCATTGATGCGGGCGCATCATCTTGATCAAAGGTATAACCATGACCTCTGCTACTCCTTGCCGGACGAAACAAGGGAGAGAAAGAAATCTTCCAGATCCCGACGTTTCGTTTCTATCAGGACGACTTCAAGTTTGCGGTTATGGACCTCAGCCATGAACGCATTAAATGAACTGCACGTTACATAGAACTCGGATACGCTACCAGTCTGGCGAATCGCCTTGAAACCACTGAGTTCCTTGTTGTCGTCGCCCTCCATACGCAAGTGGACCAGATACCCCTGGACCCCTTGTTTGAGAATATTTTCTACGTGGTCAAGGGCGACCAAGCTCCCTTTGATTATTACCCCTACCCGGTCGCAAACCTTTTCCACATCATCGGTAATATGTGTGCTGAAAAATATGCTCTTTCCACGTTGCTTCAATTCTATAATGATGTCCTTTACTAAAGCTCGTCCTATCGGATCCAGACCGCTCATCGGTTCGTCAAATATATAAACATCGGGATCATGGACGAGAGCCTGTGCCAACCCGACACGCTGCACCATTCCTTTACTGTAGCTCCGCATCGGACGTTTGCATGCGTCCCATAGTTCCAGCCGTTTCAAGACTTCTTCTGTCCGACGTGCAAGTAATGCAGGAGCCATTTTGAACTGTGAGCCCACAAACCGGACATATTCCTCGGCACTGAGATACTCATAAAATGACGGGTTCTCGGGTAAATAGCCGATACAACGGCGGGTACTTGCCAAAAACGAATCATTCCCCATTATTCGGGTCGAACCCAATGTAGGCTTTAACAGCCCCATAATCAATTTTATGGTCGTACTCTTGCCCGCACCGTTCGGCCCGAGGAAACCAAATACTTCGCCGGCGGCTATTGAAAGATCGAGACCTTTTAAGGCATCGACCCGTGTCATTCTCTTGCCCTTGAACTGTTTACACAGCCCGGTTATCTCAATGGCGTTCATTCCACTCCCCCATTATTCTTCTTGGACTGCTGTAAAGCCCCGGCGAATGTAAATTTACTTGTCGTGGCTACCTTTCCGTCCGGCTCGAAATAAAATGAGCCTCCATAAGGATCAACCGGCGCAGGTGTTAGTATGCCGGAATCGACGAGACTGACAACAGAGACCGGAATGGATCCACGGAGTGCAAGGTAACGGTCACGAGCAACCTCAATACGCCTGACCTCCTTAAATGCCTGCAACCGAATGTGGTAGTTTCGCTTGATAGACTGGTTCGTCTCACCTTTCTCAAGTGCAGACAGATACATGATAGCCAGTTCCGTCTGTCCGGTCTGTTGCATATATCGCCCAGCAAGACTGCGATACAACTCACTTCCGCTTAATTCACCGGCTCGTTTAAAATAATCAGCAGCTTTCTGATAATCTTTTTGGAAATAGGCACTATTGAATCCTACAAAGAATGGAAGCATCCAGTCCCACGTACGGTATTTCATGCCGTACTCAAGCAGTTTATTTGCAATGTCATATTGTTTCGCATCCCACGTTAAAAACGCCTGTGAAAAATAATATGCATCCATATTATAGGGATCCAGTTTAACCGCCCCGTGGAGGATACCTGACATCCGTTGATAATCTGGCGGCTGAGTAATAACATTTGACTGCTGGTTTTGAATGATGCCGCCAAAATACATAATCACTTTCATGATCAGGAGCGCTCCGACCATTTCCTTGTGATCAGCACTTGCATACCTCATTACATTGGTTGTGGGAAGATACCCTAATTTCTCCTCAACAGGCTTTTGCTTCATGTATGAGCGGAATGGCCCAATAATGGACAAATACATCATCATACAGACCAGCAGGGATATGAGTGGCAGGCGATTCAACTTCATTTCATTTCTCGTTTACCGAACAGGATGACTGCTGCAGACAATACAATCCCCGTATATGAAATGAAGTAGAGCATAGTCAACCCCACCCCCTTCATATTCAACGGAATCGAATAAATCGCATTCACTTTCAGGTCAAAACTATTCAAATTGGGCATCAGATAATAAAAAACAAGAGCTGCCTTGCGAACACCTGCCGAAACGGCGGCTTGAGCCGAAGGTGTCTGAAGGTAATCATGGACCGGCTGTGTAATAGTTCCAACCAAAAACGCGCTGATAGAACCGAAAATCGGCAGGAAGAATGAAGTACTTACTGTGGCAAGCAGCATTGTCACCGCTACAAGAAGAATATACTTCAGGGTGTCAAAGAGTATCGTGACCGCGAGCGTATCCCATGCTATCGGCCGGTTTGGAGGATACCCCACGGCTGCCACCTTGACCGCAACCACGGTAAGAGAGCCGAGAAGTATCGCAACGCCCGTCATGAACAGTATAATTCCTATAAATCTTCCCATCAGGTATTTTGACCGACTGATTGGAAGACTCAACACACTGAAGGTATATCTGCGTTCGATATCTTTCCAGATTGAGGTTGCCCCAAGGAAAATTGCCAACAGAAGCATGATAAAAGAGATCAATGACAAGGAGAGTGTCATCGTGAGTTCTGTCACCTGGCGCATGGAAAGTGACGCTATGGACGGTATGAACAGAAACAACACCGACAGCACCATAATCCCCTGAAAGATCCGGTCACGGAATATACCCTTCAGGGTCACGGAAACAATACTATACATGTAGATACTCCTTACGTGATTCTACGTCTGACATAACACCTTTACAAAATTTTCCAAGCAGTAAGATATATAATCTGAATCAAGCAGGCCGTACTGAAGATGAGACGCCTGGCAACAACACAACTTACGATTTGTTTATTTCAGCATCCTTACGTTTGTAGATGATAACATAATTAGTATAAGATCTGCGTTTGCTCTTTAAAGCATCTGCTCCCATGAAATACTCTGAAGGGTATCCCAAGTTGACAAACCCAACTTTTTCATAATGCCCCCTTAAATACACCGGAATCCAGTCTAGCAGAGTCTTGTCAGTATGCTCATTTATACACCATGAGGCCTCGTTTCTAACAAGCACAATTAATTTCGGTCGTGTTAAATATGTATCACACATTAACTCCTGCTGCATCACTTTGCTATAGCTCTGATTCTCCATGAGTCCGTACATATACACATGCCCTGAAGCAGAAACCCGGTCACTGTAGAAATATATCTGTGGTTCAGAACCGAACACCAGAATTTTTTCGTTTTTCTGAGTATTTTCTCTAATAAATTTAGCAATTGTGAGGGACTCGATGAAGGGACTGTTTCCATATTGATTGCGGGCAATTTCTTCGGGTGTCCAATACAAAAAATAGCCGGGGTTCTTGAATACAGGGTATCCGATCATGACGATAGCAACTACAAGCCGGATTGCCGGTAATCTCAGCCCGGGAGGCGACTCATCAAGATACCAGTCTGCCGCCCCCAAAGCTAATGCCAGCAGAGGAAACAAGATGATGAAATAATGACCTCTAAAATAAAGCCCGGGGCACAGTGCCATGAACAAACTGACCGTCAACAACAGAACAAACTTTTTATCAAGCAAGGCCGCCTTGATTACCCCCCAATACATCCCTGCCGCCGCCACCAGCCACAGTGGTGCATACGGTCGAATCACTTCCAGAGAGCCACTGAAAAGATTACCGATGCCTTCAATCAATGAGGTTTCAGATACATATTTCTGAGCATAGATAACCGTCCAAAACCAGAATTTTCTAAAGACACCAACGTGATAAAAAACAGTACACATCAGAGCATACGGAGTCAGTACACCCGTAATAAACAGCGCAATCGCACCTGTTTTACCGGCATCAGTATCAGAGGGCCGTCGACAACTCGCCTTAAAAAAATGGAACCAGAACAGAAATGGAATCAGGATGACTGCGTGTTGCTTCATAACTATCGATATTCCTGCGCACAAACCACTCCAGAATGCACCTGATTTAGATTGAGCACCAGAATATGCCGTAATCACAACACTTGCTAAAAAAAACAGGATCAAAAAATGGGTTGCATGAGCCGCAGAGCCTTGAACCGGCGGAGCAACAAGCAGAAAACTGAAACAGGCCGCAGAAACCAGCGCTCGAGTTGAGTTATAAAGCTTTTTTGCCAACAGAAAAAGCAGCAGAGTCGAGCATGCGTCTACTATGAGCAGTCCGGTGTGCAGTGCTTCAACCGTGTGGCCAAATTGTGCCATGAATAGAGCATAAAAGGCAGGGACACCCGGCAGCTTCATGGTGAAAGCATGTATATAGGGGGGAATTCCGTTGAGCATGAGTTGTGCAATATAGGCATACTCGCCTTCATCACGCTCGAGCGGAACGGAAAGGAGCCGCAAACGAACCGCAAAGGAAAACAGCAGGACTGCAATCCAAAAAAAGAAATGTACGACGCTGAGCACCTTTGCACCAGTTCGGCAAGAATCAGCCATAGCTGTTGATTGCGTAGTCATCATGCCCTTATAAATGTCGATCCGGTAACGGGAACAGATCCAAAAACCGATGTACGTGACATCTGCCGCTCATCTAACACAGCAGATAATCTACACAAGTCCCAACTCCTTGAGTTGCTCTTCCTGGGGCTCCTGTAAAAATGCGTACGAGACAACTTCATAATTTTCTGCCCGTAAATATACAAAAGGAAAACCGTTATCCTTGAGGACACGTCCCAGCGATTGTTTGCTGTAACCGAATTTGTGGGCATAATAGTCAGTTCCGCTTTTTTCAATTTTTGCCTGCCAACCGTACATCACATCCGAGACCAGAATCGGGCCGCCAGGCGCCACATAAAGTACATCTTCAATATCAAGCCCGTCATGAACAACATGCTGCATCAGCCCAAGGATGTCAGGCACCTTGATCAGGGCAAAACCATCTTTCTTAAGAATCACCCTGAAACCCTTTAGGACACTTTTTACTTCATGCTTGAAATAATGCTCCAGATTATGGGAACAGTAAATCGCATCATATTGACGCGGCGGCAGTCGCCACAACTCACGGGCGTCACAGAGCACATCAGGGATACCTGTCGGATCGATATCAAGAAGGTCATGCTGCCAACCGCCGAAGCACTCCGGTATGGGAATATCCTTGTTGTTGCCGCCAACGTTTAATACTTTTTTTAGCTGTTCACCGGAGGTCATCAGTTTTTTCGTTTGTGCCACAACAAACTCCTTTACCTGAATCGCGATGTATTAAACCTGCTACAAAATGCTGCAAAAAGGTTCACTTCAGTAGAGCGAGCATCTCCCTGAATGCGCTCACATAGGTATTACCCACGGAAAATGCATGCACAAGAGAAAAGAGCAGTAGAATGACAACTGCCGTTATCCGTTCCCCGGGCGAGTACGTGGAATTAGATTTGTCCATCATGATAACTGTTCTGATATACATCGAGTTGCGATCCAATGTACTTGAGTGAGGTTACAACCACAGAATCAAATCCTTCAACGGGATTGCCGATGGAGATAAATCTCCGGATGCGGTTTGCATGGGCAATTTGATGTTCTTTTCCGGTCGGGGATATAAACACGTTTTCCATGCCTCTTGAACCAAGCACGTTTTTCATTCCATAAGCCAATGGATGAGAAGTTATTACCGGCACTCCTGCATCCAGCTTTGCCAGAAGTTCCCGTGCAATCGTTACCTCCTGCGGCCATCGCTCACCATAATACGAGCAGAGCAGGTTACGTTTGTGATTGTCCATCAAAAATGCTCTCCTGAATAATAGGACACCAAGGTTACTGGCAGTTACAACCTGGTATTCAGGCCGAGAAACAACGTCATCCAGGGCAATGATTTGACCGATATAGTTGATCTTGTTTTTGATCAGCCGTCCAAAATCATACCGATCGGGAAAACTGCAATAAACGAGTGCATCAACATGCCCCGTAGAAGATCGATCTATATTTGATATCCGGTTCTGCAGACGGCTTCCGTAAAGTGGGGCCAGTAACGCTAATGACTTGTCTGATGCAAAATAACAGGTGGTACCGTGTTTGTCATCCCTAGTCAGTAAATCCAGCGGTTCCCAGACCTGACTGAGGGCGGCATAGATATCGTTTGTGGTATCGGCATATCTGAATTCGGATGGCCTCTGGCCTGCCATCCTGTCTGAGATCACCCGATCAAATCGAAATGAAGGCATCGTGGAAGATGCCAGCAAACAGACCGTGAACGCTGAAAAAACAACGCAGACGGACTTGATCAATGACACGTACAACCGGTCATTGATTAATACCAGCACACAGCCCAGTGAATACAAGCCGACAGCAACAACCACGAGCGACATCCTGCCGGCATAGATCATCTCTTTTTTGGGTATAAGCAGCAGCATAAAGAAGTTGATCGGAAGCTGAATATGCAACAGCAGTCCCGTGATGCCCGCACGGTCAGGCCTCATTATATAGTGTGCCGTCATCAGCAGCCAGGAGGGCACACCAAGTCCCCAGAAAACCAATCCGAATCCCCCGTCATACGAACCGAGGCCGATATCCTGAATCGGAAAAAGCAGCAGCCAGTCATTCAGGTTGGTCAGCACATCGGCAAGCACGCCATGCCCCTCTCCCGCCATGAACCCCATCCCTGAAACCGCTACATTCAATGGAAACAATGGATTTCCAAGAACCATCATATTTCTGACATACCACCATCCGCATAATCCAAAGACTACCGAACCGTATAGCAGAAGTTGGCGCCTGTCCCGGGTGCAAAGTTTCCCGATAATGACTACTTGTAACGGTATGACCATGAACAATGCGGTGTACTTCATGCCGGAGACCAGACCGATAGCAACAGCAGCCCCCATCAGATTAACCTTATCGGGAAGTTCGAGAAAGCGGATGGTGTAATAAAGACTCAGGAGCAGGAACAGGGCAACAATTACATCGATATAATTGGAACCGGCCTGCATAAGTACCGTAGGACAGAGTGCATAGAGCAGGGCGAGAAACAACTTCTCTCTCTTTGGCAGAGAAGTCATCTCAAGGAGAGCAAGGAGTGTGATGACCGAAATCATTATGAACGGAACATTTACCGCATCGAGCATCCGCAATTCCCGAAAAAAGATTAGCGGCCACATGATTAAAAATTCTGCATTTTGAGGGTATGCGAACTGATGACGCAGTTCCAGTGGCAACAAATGAACAGACTGGGTCTTTATATAATTAAAAACAGGGGGCAGGTGATAATACAGGTCATCTACACCACGGAGAGGCAGCAAGTAATCTGCAATAAGTATCCATGAATAGGCGATAAGAGCGCAAACTGCCAGGCAGATCAAAGAGAAATCAAAAAACTGATTCACACCCTTCACGTACGCCACCACGTCTCGACAGAAACCTGCGCAGGCGTGGCTGAAAGGGATACCCCCACGGTGAACCCGAAGTATGACACCAGAGGAGATAGCAATATTTATGAAAGCCAGCAGACTGTTGTTTAAATGGCCGCAAATACCGAGGAGTAGTTCCGTCAATACTATTTGGGCGCAGGTCAGCAGGAAAGGGAAGAGTATTTTATCGAAACCTGAGGTGTGCTTATCAAGACTATGCAGGTACTGGTAGTACGACAGAAAGATAAAGGCTGTCAGCAGAAGACAGAGTGCGGCCCCGATCAACGTACAACATCCTGAAGAAGATTCTGAATGGTGGTTTCCATAGTTCGTGCAAAAGTATGCCCATCGCAGAAGCCGGAATCTTTGATTTTTTGCCGCAAACCCTGCCGTAACGATTCAAGATACTCTGATTGTCCGGCAAGCATCACGCACCGCTGTACATACTCATCTACTGATTCAGCGATCAGTTCGCTCAATCCGACAGCGGAGAGGATGCTGGCGCCTACCCTGCCCGCATGACGTTCCCCGCGAACCGTCACGACAGGAACCCCCATCCAAAGGGCTTCGCAGGTTGTCGTCGTCCCGTTGTAAGGAAACGTATCCAGGGCGATGTCGATATCGCCGTAGCATGCCAGGTGGGAAGTCGTGTCGGGACGAGAACCCATCAGGGTGATGCGGTCCTTTGCCACACCGTGTCGAGTGAATCGTGCCAGAACTCTTCGGGCAGTGGCTTTGTCAGCCAGAAAATGATTTTTCAACACCAGCCGGCTCCCCGGCACCGATTCAAGGATACGGCACCAGGCAGCAATAGCCTGATTCTGGATCTTGGGCAACATATTGAATGAGCCGAATGTAACATATCCCTTTGAGAGAATCGGTGGAGAAACCGGCTGCGGCGCCTGTGTCGGTGGAGAATAGCAGAGAAAACTGCCCGGGAGGCGAACCAGCCGTTCACTGCACTGATCGGCAGCACCTCCGGGAGGATCGGCAATCGCATCGGTGAAGCGAAAATCCATGGCAGTGGCACCCGTCGTATTCGGGTATCCCAGCCAATGTGCCTGCACCGGTGCCAACCGGTGACAGAAGAGCGGCAACCGGATAATCTGTCCGGTGTGCCCGGCCAGGTCGATGAGCACATCGGGGGCCACTTCCCGGATACACTGGATAGCCTCTTCATGCGACAATTTCGAAATATCCCTCCAGCCATCGGCGAGTGCTGCCATTCGTGCCGTTACATGATCAGGGCGGGTAACATCACTGATACAGAAGATCTCGTAACGTGAATGATCATGATGTTCAAGAAGCGGCAAGAAAAAATAACTCACCGAGTGTTCCCTGAAATCGGGAGAAGCATAGGCAATCCTGATCCGGGACCGACGGTTCGTACGCAGAAAACCTGCTGAAACTCCCCGGCAATTAACAGCGCCCCACTTCATGCTTTCCTGAAGATGTCTGTGTTGCGGGAATGACTCGTCATAATTCATGGCCAGCAGTAGATTGGAGCGGGCCTTGACATGTGTCGGATCAATTTTCAAGACGGATCGGAACGTCCTCAGTGCCGCTTTCAAGCGCCACTGATACACCTGGATCGTGCCCAGTACCGTCAATGCATCGATATTTTCGGGATCGAATAACAGTGCGGCCCGGCAGATCCCCTCTGCCTCATCAAGACGTGCTTCGTTCAACACACACCTTGCCCTCACTGCCATGCGTGTGGCCCGATGCCGGTACCACTCCAAAGTCAGCAGCGGCGGTACGCAATAAAGCGAATGGTCTACCGGCGGCATCACCTGCTCCGGGTCACTATCCTGCCCAGCTAGACCATCCCAGGGTATCCTGCGGACGCCTTCATAGGGCATGGAGGCAGGGAGACCATATTTCTGTTTAAACCTGGCCCAGTTTTCATTGACCCGTGCCCAACGGACCCGTACTTTTTGTTCCCTGTCATCGGCAGACAGGTAATCAATGTTTGCACCATGTTCATGCCAGGCAAATGCCCCCAATGCCAGTTGAGGCTTGTAACCTGCCTGACGGGCCCTGATTCCGAGGTCATGGTCAGCGAAGTATCCAAAAAGATCGGGATCCAGATAACCCACAGCTGCAAGCATATCCCGGGAGATTAAAAACGCGTCGCCGGTGAGAAACTGGTCATCGCAGGTAATCCCATCAAATCTAACCGCACGCTCCCGGGCAAGCGAGAACAGATCCTGGAAGCTGTTCAGGCTGCCGCATTCTCCAATGTTATGGGTGGCCAGACCATTATCGACGAAATTCGAACAGCCGCGAACAATGCCAGCCTCAGGCATCTGTTCGGATACTGCCAACAACTGCCCTAGGTACGCCGGCGTGACGAATATATCATTCGAGAGAAATATGATTCTGTTTCCACGAGAATGGGACAATACGGTATTCAGGCTGCCGCTGTACTCAAAATTTCGGGGGAATCTAAACACCCTGGTGTTCCGGTGCACATGGGCGACCTGTTCAAATAGCAAACCGGTCTCATCCGGGGAGTTATCATCCACAAGGATCAGTTCAAAATCACCGGAGGCACTCGCAAGAAGTGCGCGCAGAGCAAATAGCGTGGTATTAAAATTTCCATAGGCTGCCATTCCAATGGTAATCGAGGCATCCAGCCGACAGGGGGGAAAGTCACGCTGCAGGGTTTCGGGCAAGGCCAGGAGTTCATGGGGGTCTATGGAAAGGAGTTCGTCCCAGGTCATGGGTTTGATTCCTTTCGTGCCACCATCAATTCGATGGCCGCTCCCATTCTCGCGGCAAAGTCTTTCCCATCACAAAGCTTTGATTGAGCCATGGCCGATCGCAGACCGGACCTGATATCGGCCAGACGGGCCGAATCAGCCGCCAGCCCGGCGGCAATTTCCACGTATTCGTCGTACGAAGATGCGACGAGACTCTCCAACCCCACGAGACCGAGGAAACTCTTGGTCTGCCTGCTCACCGGCAGCTCTCCTGCGAGAGTAACGACCGGCACCCCCATCCAGAGTGCCTCAAGGCTTGTCATGCCGCCGGTATAGGGAAACGGGTCGAGGGCGATATCAACGTCACCGTACTCCGCGAGCATCATATAATGTGATGACGCCCCCCGTAACTCTATTCTCCTCGGTGAGATACCCTGCTTTTCAAATTGAGACCTGAAATAATTACAAAACACCTTGTCCTTAAAGGTACCCCACTTCAAAATAAGCCGTGAGTTTGGTACCTGCCGCATTACACGGGCCCAGACCTCGATTACTTCTTGAGAGAGCTTTGTACTATTATTAAAGCAGCCAAACGTTATATATCCGCTGTCCCGTGACGGTGCCTCAACGACTTCCGGACACCGCTCCGGCGGCTGATAACAGAAGCGACTGTACGGCAGCCGCACCGCAGATTCGGAGAACCCTGTATCCTGCCCCGGCAGGATAAAATCATCATCACCGATTATAAAGTCAATGCCCCGCACCCCGGTTGTGTTGAAGTATCCCAGCCATGAAACCAGCACCGGGGCCGGACGTTGCGAAAATAGCTGCAAGCGATGCCCCATGGTATGACCGTTCAGATCAAACAAGACATGCACGCGATCGTCCTTCACCATTTCTGCCACTTCAGCATCCGTTGAACCATGAATGTTATGCCAGCCGTCTACCAAACCGGCAATCTTGTCGGTCAACTGGTCATTCTGCGTAGAATTGCTGTAACAATGAAAAGAAAAACGAGAGCGGTCATAATGCTGTGCCAGGGGCAGAAACAGGAGCCCCCCCGGGTGCAGCCTGAAGTCTGCCGAGACAAATCCTACCCGGATCCTCCCATGTTTTTCAGGCAGCGCTGCAGCAGCCGGTGCGGTGCCCGATGGTATGAAAGCGCATTTGGCACTGCTCTCTGCATACATGTGGGCCTGGGTTGCCTTCAAATCAAAATTCAGCATGAACAAATAGGTCGAGACAAGTTCCATGTCAGTCGGGGCAATCTTCAGTGCTTTTCTCAACAGATTGAGTGCATAGCTGGTTTCACCCCATTGCTGCACCAGCCCTGCCAGCACCTTAAGCACAATATGGTCGTCTGGAGACAACTCGACCGCGCGCTCAAGCGATCTCCGCGCTTCTGAGGTCAGCTTCAGTTTATCAGCGGCAACCCCAAGGTTAAGCAGGTAGCAAGGGTTGTCCGGAGAGAGGCTGACCGCACGGCGAAACCATGGAACTGCAACCTTCGTGTTTCCTTGGTCACTATACTCACGCCCCAGGTTATTGCAGGCATCTGATATTGCCGGATCGTATTTCAGCGCGGTCCTGAATGCTGCCTTTGCTTGGCCTGACCTACCGGCAAGTGACAATGCAACACCAAGATTGTTCCATGCCATCGGGAATGATCTTTTTTTTCTGACGGCATGTCGAAACCATCGCTCCGCAGCTGCATAGTTTTTATCATCAAGATTCGATACCCCGGCGTTGTAAAGTTCTTCAGCCGAGATCCTGTTAAATCCATACTGTCTGCTCACATTATTCTTCCGGAGCGAACACCAGTTTTGCCAAATGCGTCGATAGGCAGTTTCCAGATGGCCGGTAAAGGTGCTGCCGTCGCACAATGGTGAAGAAGCCATGGTGGGACGCAGGGAGCGTCGCAGCAATGCAAGCTCTTCAGGACGTTCAGTCATCTGCCGGCTTATTGCCACAAACTCTGCTTTCGTATCGGCGATGAATTGGGTAAGACCGATCGTGTGCAAGAAAGCGGCACTTTGTCGACTGATCGGGGTATCCCCTTTCAAGGTCACCACCGGAACCCCCATCCACAAGGCCTCACAGGTAGTGGCCCCGCCGTTGAACGGAAAGGTGTCCAGCACAATATCCACATCGGCATATTCGGCGAGCATCTCCGGATGAGTTGACTCCCCCCGCAGTATCAGACGATCGGACGGTATCCCGTTTTCAGCAAACGTCTCTACCAGCGCACGGCAGCGGGCTTCACCTTCGAGGGCAAAGGTCTTGATCAGCATCTTCGCCCCCGGAATCTCCTTCAGCACGTGCGACCACAAGGAAATGGTGAATTCATTGACCTTTGCCAGCTTATTGAATGAGCCGAACGTGATAAATCCGTTGCGGGAGCAGGGTGAAGGGGCTACTTCGGGGGCGAATTCAGGGGCTTCATAGCAGAAACGGTTATCGGGGAGCCGGAGCAGCTTTTCACTGAAGAGGTGATCCTTGCCGGCAGGAACCGTCACCGGGTCGGTTACCAGATAATCCATCGCCTTCATGCCGGTAGTATTGAAATATCCGAGCCAACTGACCTGGACTGGCGCCGGTTTGCGCGCAAACAACTGTAACCGGTTATGGCCGGTGTGCCCGGACAGGTCGATCAGAATATCGATGCCGTCGGTGCGAACCAGTTCCTCAACAGCGTCTATCGGCATCCGGGAGATGTCCCGGTAATAATCAGCCAGACTGATCAGCGTGTCGGTCATAAAGTCGGATCGTTCGGAAGTGTCATACAGGAATATTTCAAACTCTGCGGCATTGTGATGTACCAGCACCGGTTTCAGATGATGGGCCACGGGATGCAGCTTGAAATCTCCCGAAACATACCCGATTCGCAGCCTCCGCTCGGGATCGGATATATTCAAATGCGGTTTTCTTAATCGTGCCGCTTGCGTGGTATGCAGCCGCCCCCAACACACGGATTCCCGGTAGATATCGTATTGGGAAAATCCCGGCAGGAAATTCATCATATGTATGATATTGGCGTGCGCAGAACTGTTTGACGGGTTCAAATCGATGACTTTGCGATAGGTAAGATATGCCCCTTCAGCATCCCCGGTTTGTAACTGTAATGAGCCAAGCGCAACGTACGCATCATCATAGTCCGGATTTAATCCAATGGCTAAACGGGCCTGGCTGAATGCTTCATCAGGCCTCTTCATCTCCTTAAGAGCGAGCGCAAGGTTCGTGTGGGCAAGGTAGCTTCCGGGCTTCAGGGCAATAACACGCTGATACATATCAGCAGCTTCTTCCATTCGGCCGGATTCCTTGCACATGTTGCCGAGGCTGTTATAGGCATCGGCATAATCCGGGGCCAGTGCGATCGCTTTCCTGACGAAGCTTTCTCCCGTTTCACAATTTCCCGAGCGGTAATATAACACCCCCAAGGCATGGATTATCCTTGGAATACCGGGAAACTCCTCATTCAGCTCCGTACAGAGTCTTATTGCATCCGTAAACTTGTCGTTACCTGCAAGACGGTTTATCTCGGCAAACGCCGAAACAATTCTGTTATCGTCCATAACAAACCTTTACCATTAACCTTACTCTCTTTTCAGGCTGTCAATCATAATGCGGGTGCTTTTATGCAAAGGATGTCCCGGTTGCATATCGCGCAATGCCGAAGAGAAATAGACACCTGCTTCATGCCGTTTACCCGCAGCGAGGGATTTTTGGCCCATCCTGAAATATGTCTCTGCTGTTTTGTCCGATTCAATCAATTTCAAGCGGTAAAATTCAATACTGCGCTGCACGGTAATGTCGTCAAGCGGGGCTTCAGGAAGACGGTCAAACAGGTACAACAGGTCAAGCATCGCATTCAACAGATCAACTGACTGATATTTCAGCTTATGTAATGCCGAAGAATAGAGCTGGAACGCCTCGTTGTATTTTTTCTCCCGCAGGAGCAGTTCGCCCATCATAAGATCGGCCTTGTCGGGGTCAGTAAGAGAAAACAGGGAACTCGCTACCGCATACTGCCTCTTTGCCTCGGCAATATTTTCATCCTGAATGAGCGCGGCCATGTAGATGTTCCGCAGCACCTTGATCCGCGGGGCCTTGCTGACCGTATCACCGATCAATGTCGTGTTGCGCTGCCAAACCTGGTTCCGGTGAAAGGTGACAACCAACATGGCGGATAACAATAGAGCGGCCAGCCACACGGTTATATTCCGGGAAGAATGGCTGGCCGCAGTTCCGGCTGCAAGGTGTTCGGCAGCATACAGGACCAGTGCAATCACCCAGAATGCAGTGGAAAGATAGATATACCGTTCGGCATAACCGGTCCAGGCAATGGTACCGAATGCGAATGGCAGCGCCGGCACGAACATCCCCATCCCGGCGGTCCAGAATGCGGCCGGCAGCGTCCCCAACAGAGCAAGCCTCACTGAGACTAGCAGTACAACCATCCCGGCGAAGTCGTAGACCGGATCGATTTCCAGTATAAAGAATGATAAAGGCACCGGCATGAGGAATTTTTTGACATAGAATCCCGCAGCACCCGTAAACACAGAGATTGCATAATTTTTGTCGCCCAGGATCAGCTTGACCGTCTGGCCGATCTTGCCGAGGTCCGATGAATAGGCGATGCGGCGCATCACGAGGAACAAGGCAAGTGACGTCACTGCAACGGTTATCAGAACCAGGGCAATACGGATATTCTCTCGCCGGCCGGCCTCAAAACGCCCCCCCTGGAAGGCGACCAGGGCGGCATAGGCGCAGACTCCGGCAATGGTCATCCAGTAATTACCGAAGAAAAGGGCCGACAACGCCATAACGGAAAATATTGCAAGAAAAGTGACAACATCTCGAAAGACCGGCCCCTCTCCCCCCGAGCGCTTAACAGCGTTCGGATTGGCAAAATAGAGACAAACAGCCCCAACCAGAAAAGCGAATGCCGTTTCCTTCGTAATGCATCCCAGGAGCGCGGAACCGATTGCGACCATCAGATAGCGCATCTGTTTGCAATCCTTGTATTTAAGCAACATCAGCGCACTCAGCAGCACAAAATTACTCATCATGGTATCGGTGCGGCCGGAGATCCAGTTGACCGATTCCGTCACAATAGGGTGCAACCCGAACAACAGGGCAGCGACCAAAGGGAGGGGGAACGAATCCTCCTGAGTCCTCAAACGCAGACATGCGGCCGTGATCAGATATACCAACAGGACGTTGATCAGATGCGAGAGGACACCTTCAAAATGCATGAGTGCGGCACTGCCGTTCCAGAGATACTGATCGAGAAGAAAGCTTAATATCACCACGGGCCGGTAATATCCGCCGTGCGATGAACGGGGCAGCAGAATCTCACCAATTGCACGGAGGTCAAATTTTACATTCAACATCCATTGTATCGTTTTAATGTCATCGACAAGACTGATCTCTGCGAACAGGGTCGGATAAAAGGCGCACAAGATTACGGCACAGACCAGCATGAGCTGGAACGGTTTTCTCATGGTGTGAATACTGGCTAGGGCATCAGAACGCATCATCTCCACCAAAAAAAAAGGTTGGCGCAAGCCAACCTTTTTCTACGCATTAAATTTAACAGTAATAAATTACAGGGAGGTCCAGCTGGAGCCGCCCATGGTTTCACTCGTCGCACTGGCTTCGATGGTGGTCTGGCCGGTAGCAACAGTTTTCCAGTACATCTTCGGGTCAGCGTTGTTGGTAGCCATCAGCCTGTCACCGTTCTGGTGACGTGATTTTGCGGTGTAAGCCGAGACCGATGAATCAACCGACATCATAACCTTGTTGGAGGGGGAGAAGGTACCGCCGCCAATAGTAAGAGCCGACTGGATGGTAGACGCAGCCTGAGCGGAGCCAGCAGCAGCAGCAGTAAGAGCAATAACTAAGCATATCTTCAAAAGATTCTTGTTCATATTAAAATTCTCCTTTCATATAGTGACTAATAAATTACATCGTCGGATACTGCTGCTGGTCAGCAAAAGCAGATTCCATCTGAGTCTTGAAGTTCCTCAAGTCGCTGGTGGCAGCCGAGTTGAAGCCCTTGATACGGTAAGCCGAGAACTGGGGAATAGCCACGGCAGCCAGGATACCGATGATCGCGACAACGATCAGCAGCTCGATCAGGGTGAAGCCTTTTTTGCTACGAAGTTTGTTAAGCATGTTCTTCTCCTTTCTGTGGTTTGTTTGCTCTGCCTTGAACTCTTCTGAGATGGTTCAAGCTTGATATGCACTATACGTTGACTAAAAAAGAAAGCAATTTTAATACCAATCACTACACCTGCCGAAACCGCCAATAAATACAACAAATTTACAGCAACACCACTCTGAGACATCCATACAGAGACCATTGTTGTCACCGGCATGTGACAAAAACGGTCACATCAGTACATAGGATAGGTTGTATTATCATAGAAGTACGCTTCGAGAGCCGTTTTAAAATTCTTTAAATCTGTGGTGGCCGCCGAATTAAAAGCCTTAATCCGGTAAGCGGAAAACTGGGGGATAGCCACAGCCGCCAGTATTCCTATAATCGCTACGACGATCAGCAATTCTATCAGGGTAAATCCCTTTTGAGCAGGTTTGTGGCGCATGGCACCCTCCTATGGAGGATGATCCATGCAATTTACCAACCAAGAAAAAGTGTCCTTAACTGTTCGCTGCCACCAATGCGGAAAGATCTTCAGCCGCAAGGGGGGTTTCAAGCTGTTCCCCGTCCGCCATGCGTTTGAGAACGGCCCGCCCCGTGGTCACCTCATTCTCCCCGATCACCAGACTGTAGCGTGCCCCCAGCTTGTCGGCCCGGCGCATCTGGCTTTTCAGGCTTTTTCCTTCGTAATCCATCTCCACCCGGACCCCTCTCTGCAGCAGGTCGTGCATGAGACGGAAGGCACAGGTGCGCTCCGCCTGCCCCATGGTGGCGATAAAAAGATCCGGAGTGCGGGCAAAATCCTGCTCCCCCAGCAGTAGAGCCACCCGTTCCACCCCCATGGCAAAACCGATGCCGGGTACGGCGGGCCCACCCAACTGGGAGATCAGGCCGTCGTAACGGCCGCCGGCAGCGACGGCGGACTGGGCCCCCAGAAGGCCCGTGACCATCTCGAAGGTGGTCCGTGTGTAATAGTCAAGACCGCGCACCATGCGGGGGTTGATCTGGTATGGCGTTTCGGTCAGATCGAGGTAACTGCGCACGCTGGCAAAGTGCTCATCACAACCGCAACAGAGATTGTCCAGCACCGAGGGGGCGCCGGCCGTTGCCTCGACACACCCCGGCACCTTGCAGTCCAGGGCCCGGAGCGGATTCGTTGCCAAACGCCGCCGGCAGTCGTCGCAGAGTGCATCGATCCTCTGCTCCAGGAAAGAGATGAGGGTCGCCCGGTACGCGGGACGGCACTCGGGGCAGCCGAGGGAGTTGATCTGCAACCGCGGTTCGTCCAGCCCGATTTCCCGAAAGAACCTGACCAGCATGTTCAGCACCTGGGCATCGACCAGGGGGTCGTGCACCCCGGTCACCTCGGCGCCGATCTGGTGAAACTGGCGGTAACGCCCCTTCTGCGGACGCTCATAGCGGAACATGGGACCGAGATAATACAGTTTGGCCACCTGATCCTGGGCATACAGCTTGTGCTCGATGAAGGCGCGCATGACCCCCGCGGTCCCTTCGGGCCTCAGGGTGACACTATTTTCACCCTTGTCGACAAAGGTATACATCTCCTTTTCGACAATATCCGTGGCGTCACCGATGGAACGGCAGAACAGCTCCGTCTTCTCCATGATCGGCACCCGGATCTCGGAGAAGCCGTTCAGCTCGAACACCTTGCGAGCAGCCTGTTCGATGTGCTGCCACCGTCCGGTCTCGGCCGGCAGTATGTCATTGAATCCCTTGATTGCGGTCAGCGCCATATGTTCCTCACAATGATTAGTTTCTCTACAAAATCAAAACGCCCGTCACCCGGAAAGGCCCGGGACGCAACGGACGTTCACTCTGGCAATACCCGACCGTCAGGACTGCCGGATAAACCGTTTAACACAATTTTTACCGCCGGCCTTGCCGCCGTACATGGCCTGGTCCGCCATGTCGAGCAGTTCCTGTTTTGACACCGAATCATCGGGGCAGCAGGCGTAGCCGATACTGCAGGTAAGACGGATAGTATACCCTTCCGAAGCCAGAAAGGTGTGGGCCGCAATCTGGGAACGGATACGCTCGGCCACGATATCTGCCGTTTCCGGCCCCGTTTCCACCAGGATAATCGTGTACTCATCCCCTCCATACCGGATTACCACGTCGACTTCACGGGTTGACTTCTTCAGCAGGTCGGCCATCTCCCGCAGGACGCTGCTGCCAACCAGGTGTCCGTAGGTATCGTTCACCTGTTTGAAGGAATCGAGATCGAGAAATAGCACCGCCAGGTTGGACTCGTACCGTTCCACCCTTTTCAGCTCACGGTCGAGGGCAACCTCCAGATAGCGATGATTGAACAGGCCACTCAGATCATCGATAAACAGCATGTCCTTTGCGTGGGAGTAGTTCTCCGCATTCTTGAAGGCGCGGGCCGACTGTTCCAGCAGGAATTTGACATTATTCCTTCTGCCAATGGTATCGGCCAGTTCCAGGGACGGTTCGTTGAAGGCGACAATCACACCCACCACTTCGGTATTGTCGCGGATAAAGACCAGACAGGCCTCACTGATGTCACCGGGGCATGCCTCGCCCCCCTGAAAGGGAATCTTCTCGATCAGCCGGTCCGGTGCCGGGTTCGAATCCAGCCACTTCTGCAAAGCGCTGGCACAGGCCTGGGCATGGTCCGCCTTCAGCCCCTTAACCTCTTTCAGCTCAAGAAGGTCATCCTCCCTGAACAATCCCATGGCACGGGTAACCCCGAATTCGCGGGCAATGGATTCCACCATCAGGTGGTAGACCCGCTCTATCTCCAGACAGCCGGCAATCGCCTGACTGGTCTGGAAGAGATTGAGCAGGTTTTTCAGCTCCTGATTTTCATCCAGTAAACGACGCTGCTGCATGCATTGAGCAACGGAGTGGCGGAATTCGTCGTGATTCACCGGCTTGGTAAGATAGTCGCGGGCCCCGTGTTTGAGGGCGAAGATGGCGGATTCGAGGTTGGCGTTACCGGTAACCATGATGACGTCGATGCCGGGATCAAACTCCCTGACCCGGGTCAGGAGCTCCATGCCGCTTACATCGGGCATGACCAGATCGGTTATCACCAGACCGTAACGGTCGCGTGACAACTGTTCCATCGCCTCGGAGCCGCAGCTTGCCGACGTCACGATGTACCCTTCGTCCCGGAGCAGCTTGACGTACATTTCCCGGAAAAAGCGGTCATCTTCGACTACCAGAATCTTGTCCATGAACTCGCCAGGGGAGAAACTAGAATTAAAGCAGACAAAACCTTTTACCGCATTTACGCAGAGTATGTCAAACGGTCTTTAATCCGGCGAAACAAGCACGTCCGCCTTCCAGGAAACGCCGTCACTCACCAGTTCGATCGTGCCGTCCCGATCGGTACGCATGATCCGTATCCCCCGGTTCCGGAGCTGATCGACCGTTTCCTGCGATGGCAGGCCGAAACGGTTGTCCCGCCCCGCTGAAATCATGGCCAGCCGGGGATTCACCCGCTTCAGGAATGGATCGGACGTTGAGTAGCGGCTGCCATGGTGCCCCACCTTGAGCACATCAGCAGAGATATCGCCTGACTCTGCCATGATGCGGTTTTCTGCCGCGAACCCGGCGTCTGCGGTACAGAGCATCCGGAAATTGCCGTGGATCATCCGGAACACTAGTGAATCTTCGTTCATGTCAGAGTCAGTCGTCACGGAGGAGGAACCTGAAACTGCCCGTTGCGGTGACAGGACCTGCAGCCTGACCCTGGGTGCAAGGTCAACCACATCCCCGGCAGCAAGCAGCTTTATCGGCACCTTGCGGCGCTTCAGCTCATCCCTCAGCCGTTCATACTGATCCCCTGCCCCGCCCGGAGCCGCCTCCCAGAATGTCCCGACCGGCAGGGTGCCGGCCACAAACGGCAGACCGCCCACATGGTCCGGATGACTATGGGTCATGATCATGTGATCGATGCGGCGAATTCCCAGCTTGCCGAGGGCCGGAGCCAGCACCCGTGCACCGAAATCTCTTCCGGTATCATGCAGATACCCGCCACCGTCCACCAGGGCGCTGCTCCCGTCAGGCAGCTTCAGCAGGAGCGACTCCGCCTGCCCCACGCTCAGCATGATCACGTGCAGTCTGCCATCACCTCCCGAGGGAGCGGCGACGTGCAGACAGACCGCCATGACCGCCGGCGTCAGGCTGTACAGGACGACATATCGCCGTTTTCTGAGGAAGGTCGCCGCACCCATCGCCAGCAGGAACAACAGCATATCCAGCCTGGTAATGCCGTGGAAGCCGAGAACCGGCAATTCGGCTGCGATTCGGATTATCTGGTTTGACAGCAGCACCAGCTTTCCGGCGGCAGACAGTAGAAGCTGGGCGAGCGGCGGGAAGAGGTAAACCAACGGCAGGGCGCAGAAGCCAATCACTACCGCCCCGTATCCCAACAACGGTACAACCATGAAATTGGTGATCACACCATTCAGGGAGGCCTGATTAAAGGCCAGCAGCACCGGCACCGCGGTTGCCAGCGACGCGGCACAAGAAGCAGCAACGAACCGGATCAGACCACGCAGCAAGCCATGTTCCGTAGTCACGCAGCGCTCCATGAACGGCGGGACCATGATGACAATGCCCCATAATGCAAGGAACGAGAGTTGGTAGGAGATATCGAAGAGAGCCGGGGGATCGATCGCCACCAGCAGAAAGGCGGCGGTCAGCAGCGCATTGACCGGATCGGTTTCCCGTTCGGCGTACAGGGCGATGACACACGCGGCCAGCATAATAACGGAGCGTGCCGTGGCTGGTGCCGATCCGGTAAGCAGGAGATAGAACAGCATACCGGGCAGGGTCAGCAGCAGCACAACGCGGCGGAGATTGAATCTCAGGGCCAGCCGTTCACACCGGCAGGCCAGGAACAGCGTCACTGAAACGATAAAGTAGCAGATGATGCCGATATGAAACCCTGAGACCGAGAGGATGTGATTGACGCCGGCCCTGGTATACTGCGAGGCCAGGTTGGCAGGGATCCGCTTTTGATCACCGAGAAGGAGGGCTGACAGGACCGAGGAGGCCTCCACATCGGGAACAGCGGACCGGATAAACTCACCAAGACGTTCGGAGACGTTATCGACCCGCCGCAGGGCAGGGCCGTCACTGTCACCCTGGATCAGCACGATGTCATCACGGGATGCCAGGGTACCGGCCGCATCGACACCATGAAGCGCCAGATAACGGGGATAATCAAACTCGCCCGGCAGTCCGGAGCGTCCCGCTTTCCTGATCCGGGCAGCGCAGCGGATCCTGTCCCCCCGGTGCACCCCGGCCTCCTCCTCACTCAGATACAGCAGCAGGTTTGCCTGTACCTGCTCCCGGCGGCCGTCACGTTCAACCATATCCACCGCCAGCAGAAAGTTCGCACCGGAGACGGTTTCAACCGGACGTGAGCTGACAATCCCCTCCAGAATCACCGACTGATGGGGGGCATCTGTGATCGGCTGTATGCGTGAAGTGGCCTGCCGTGTGGTGCCGGGATAGGCACTCAGCCCGATGGCCAGAAAGCAGAGGGCGCAAGCCGTGAGGAACAGGGAGCGACAACAGGGGAGACACGACACGGCAAGGAGCAGGAGCGGGGCCACCATCCCATACAGGGGCAAACAAAAACCGGTCTGATCAGCAATGACCAGACCGGCAGCGAGGGCAGCAAACGGAAGTAAAAAGGGGTATTCCCGGGCAAACATTACAGCCAGGTGGTCACAGCCCGGCAGGCTGAGCAAGAGGTGAAACGGTCGGGACCGTTAACAGGCTACTCCTCATCTTCAACAACATCTTCGAAGCGTTCGTCCTCAAAGGAGTCATCATACTGGCCGTCGTCATCCCACTCTTCATCATCTTCCTCGCCTTCGTCCCGGTCCCGGGAGACGGGGGGACGGTCATCTTCTTCGGCGATGGACTCGAATTTCCTGAGCAGGTCCGGCTCGGTGCAGTAGGCGCCTTCCTTGAAACCGCATTTTTCCCGTTCGCAGAGGTCAAACAACTGTATCTCGTTACAGAGCCTCTTGACCGGTTCAGCCGGGGCGGTTTCCTCTGCGTCTTGTTCAGGGGTCACCTTCGTGGTCATGCCAGATCGGTCCCGTTGAGAAATTCACCGGCCTTGGCCACGTCCTCCTTGCAGCCGATATAGACCGGCGCCCTCTGGTCAAGCCCTTCCGGCTCGATATCAAGGATGGGGATATCACCGTTGGTGGCGGTGCCACCGGCATGCTCAATCAGGAATGCCATCGGATTGAGCTCGAACAGCAGGCGCAGCTTGCCGTTGGGGGCATCCTTCAGGGCCGGGTACATAAAGAGCCCCTTCCCTTTCATCAGTATCTGGTTGATGTCGGGGACGAATCCCCCCGAATAGCGCAGCTTCGAGCCCTTATCCTCAAGATAGCGGATAAAACTTTCATTGGCTTCACTGTATTTTTTCCGCAGCCCGCCCGGGGAGTAGATATCGCCGGATGGCTTCATCTGGACGTTTTCCCGGGTCAGCGTATATTCCATCAGCTGGTTCATGGTGAACTCGTAGACCCCCTTGCCGACCGAATAGACCAGCGACACCCGCGGCCCGTAGAGGATGTACATGGCGCCGACCATGTTGCGCCCCTTCTGCAGCAGATTGTCCCCCTGATAAATGCCGACAATGGTACCGACCGCCAGGTTTACGTCCACCAGTGACGAGCCGTCCAGGGGATCGTATGCAACGGAAAACATCCCCTGGGGATTGCTCGTAACCTGGAAGATCTCTTCCATCTCCTCTGAGGCGATATTGCAGACAACGCCGGAATGCTGCAGACGCTTGCGCATGATGCGGTCGGACAGGACATCGAGGGCCAGCTGTTCCTCACCGTACAGGTTCGAGGTACCGGCCACGCCGAGATCACCGGTTCTTACCGCGTTGATTACGTATTTGCTCGCCTCGGCGATTTCACAGATCAAGTGCACCAGATTGCCACTTATGTTCTGGTCGCGCAGATGCTGACGCAGGTCGATCTGAAACTTGGTTTTTCCCGGCTGGCTGTACATGTACGTTCCTCCACGGTGAGAAGTTGGCTGCATCGGTGGTGCGGCAGGGTGAAACTTTACTGCAACCGGGCGCTTTGCGCAAGGGCAAAGAGACCGGTTCCGGTTCAGGAAAAGAGTGTCGAAGTCAGATAGGTCATGACTCCATCGATCAGAAAGACAAGGATCAGACTGTTCATGACCGCCTTCGTTGCAGCCTGGGGAATCTCGGTCAGACCGTCGGCCAGCCGGCGGGCCATGCGGTTGGCCT
>CAZSTJ010000007.1:0-30350 GCA_964609805.1 uncultured Geobacter sp.
CCATTTGACCGTTTGAAGATCATCTCCGGCATCAAGAAGGCCTGCGAGAAGCGCCCCATTTCCCTCGAAGCCATCGAGCAGTTGGTCGACCGTCTGGAGGCACGCCTGCAGGAGTCGTCCGAAAAAGAGGTTTCCACCACCACCATCGGCGAATGGATCATGAAAGAGCTGCACGGCATGGATGAGGTCGCCTATGTCCGTTTTGCCTCGGTATACCGCTCCTTCCGCGACATCGGCGAATTCATGCAGGAACTCCAGGATCTGTTACGCAAATGACCAGCTACGACGAAAAATTCATGAAACGGGCCCTTTCCCTGGCCCGCAAGGGGATCGGCCGGACCGCACCCAATCCTGCTGTCGGGTGCGTCATCGTCAAAGACGGCACGATTGTGGGCGAAGGGTGGCACCGTAAAGCCGGCACACCCCACGCAGAGATCCATGCCCTGTCGATGGCCGGTGACGCCGCCCGCGGCGCCGATGTCTATGTAACCCTCGAACCATGCTGCCACACGGGAAAAACCCCACCCTGCAGCCTGGCGCTGGTGCGGGCAGGCGTCCGGCGGGTCATCGCGGGGATGCATGATCCCAACCCGAAGGTCAGCGGCGGCGGCCTGGCCGAACTGGAACGAAACGGCATCGAAACGGTCTGCGGAGTGTTGGAGGATGCCTGCCGGGGCATCAATCGCCCCTTTATCAGACACATCTCCAGCGGCATGCCCTACGTGACCTACAAATGTGCCATGACCCTGGACGGCAAGATCGCCAGCGTTACGGGAGAATCCCGCTGGATCAGCGGTGAAGAATCCCGGCGGTTTGTCCATCGCATGCGTTCCCGCTGTGATGCCGTGATGGTAGGGGTCGACACCATCCTTGCCGACGATCCTCAGTTGACGGTACGTCACGTCAGGGGACGCAACCCGCTCCGGATCATCGTTGACAGCACCCTGCGCACCCCCACCAGCGTCGAGATTCTCAATGGCCCATTGGCACGCAAGACCATCATCGCCACGACAGAAAGTAATCCGCGGGTGCACAAGCGCTACCTGGATACCGGTGCAACGGTTATTGTCTGCCGCTCCCATGGCGGCAGGGTCGACCTGCTGGACCTCTGGCAGCAGCTGGGTTCCCGGGGCATCCAGTCCATCCTGCTGGAAGGGGGCAGCCGCCTGGCAGGCGACGCCCTGGTCAGAGGGTTGATCGATGAATGTATCTTTTTTTATGCCCCAAAGGTTATCGGCAGTGACGGTTTCTCCCCCTTTGCCATCACCGGCATCACCGACATGGGGAGAGCCTTGGACTTTTCCATACAGGAGATACAGCGGATAGGAAGTGACGTGGTAATGACCGCGCGGCCGGAGATCACATGTTCACCGGCCTGATCGAAGATATCGGCACGGTCACAGCGTTTGAGCGGCGTGGGGCGGCAGCTGTGCTGTCGCTGTCAACGACTCTTCCGGTCCGCGACATCGCCCTCGGCGATTCCATCGCCGTTAACGGCGCCTGCCTGACGGTCACCTCGATGTCCGGAAACATGATCAGTTTCGATGTCTCACCCGAGTCCCTCACCTGTACAACCCTCGGTTCGCTGAAAAGCGGGAACAGGGTCAACCTGGAACGCGCCCTGCGGCTGGGGGACCGGCTGGGGGGGCATATTGTTACCGGCCATATCGATTGCATCGGCAGCTTGGCCCGTATTACCGAAACCTCCGGCAACCGCGTCCTGGAATTCACCCTGCCGCCGGAAAACGCCCGCTACCTGATCACCAAGGGCTCCGTGGCCATCAACGGTATCAGCCTCACCGTCAACCGGGTCGGCAAGGCTGAATTTTCGGTGAACATCATCCCGCTCACCCAATCGGCCACTACTCTCGACACCATCAGGAGCGGCGACTCGGTCAACATCGAAACGGACATCATCGGCAAGTACGTGGAACGATTGTCCCAGCCATGGCAGAAAAACAGCGGCCTGACCATGAGTACGCTGGCTGAAAACGGCTTTCTGTAGAAACCCCGAAAGGAATTAGCATGTCAGTATCTACCATCGAAGAAGCAATTGAAGATATACGTCAGGGGAAAATGGTCATCCTCGTTGATGATGAGGACCGTGAGAATGAAGGGGACCTGACCCTGGCCGCAGAGGCGGCAACCCCCGAAAACATCAACTTCATGGCCAAGTACGGCCGCGGTCTCATCTGCCTGACCCTGACCCCCGACAAGTGCGACGAACTGGGGCTGAAACCGATGGTCCGCGACAACACCTCCCCCTTCGAGACCGCCTTCACCGTCTCCATCGAAGCCAAACGGGGCGTCACCACCGGCATCTCCGCCGCCGACCGGGCCCATACCATCCAGACTGCGGTCGCCAACGGCGCCACGGCGGCCGACTTGGTCTCTCCTGGCCACATCTTCCCCCTGCGGGCCCGCAGCGGCGGTGTCCTGGTCCGTACCGGTCAGACCGAAGGCTCGGTTGATCTGGCCCGCCTTGCCGGCCTGAAACCGGCCGGTGTCATCTGTGAGATCATGAACGATGACGGCACCATGGCCCGCATGCCTGAACTGAAGAAGTTCGCCAAGGAGCACGGCATCAAGATTTGCACCATCGCCGATCTGGTGGCCTATCGCCTCAAGAACGAGATCCTGGTCAGGACTGTGGCCGAAGCCCAGCTTCCTTCCCGCTACGGCGGCAACTGGCGGGCTATCGCCTTCGAAAACGACGTGGACCGTCTGGATCACCTGGCCTTGATCAAGGGTGATGTGGGAACGGGTGATCCGATCCTGGTGCGGGTACATTCGGAATGCCTGACCGGCGATGTGCTGGGGAGCCAACGGTGTGACTGCGGCGAGCAGCTGCACCGGGCCATGGAGATGATCGACCAGGAAGGACGCGGGGTCATCCTGTACATGCGCCAGGAAGGACGCGGCATCGGCCTGATCAACAAGCTCAAGGCCTATGAACTGCAGGACAAGGGACGTGATACGGTGGAGGCCAACCTTGAACTGGGCTTCAAGGCCGACCTGCGCGACTACGGCATCGGTGCCCAGATGCTCCTCTCCCTCGGCATCCACAAGATGCGCCTCATGACCAACAACCCTAAAAAACTGATCGGACTCCAGGGGTACGGTATCGACGTGGTGGAACGGGTCCCCATTCAGGCCGTCACCACCAAGAACAACAAAAACTATCTGAAGACTAAGCGCGACAAGCTGGGGCACCTGCTGGAGAACATCTGATGCGGATCCTGCTTCATATCTGCTGCGGCCCCTGCGCCCTGTTTCCCCTCCGGACCATGCGGGCCGCCGGCCACGACGTAACCGGGTACTTTTACAACAACAACATCCACCCGTACCAAGAATACGTACGACGGCGGGACGCCGCCATTGATATGGCGCAGCAGGAAGAGATGGATCTGATCATGCGCGATGAGTATGATCTGGAAACCTTCCTGGCCAATGTTGCACCCGCCCCCGAAAAACGCTGCAGTTACTGCTACGCATCCCGGCTACGCGCAACGGCCCGGACCGCCGTACATGAAGGGTTCGACGCCTTTACCGCCGCCCTACTCTACAGCCGCTATCAGCAGCACGCAGAAATCCGTACCCTGGGCGAGCAGATCGGCCGGGAGCTCGGCATCCCCTTTTACTACGAGGACTTCCGCCCCGGCTGGCAGGAGGGGATCCGGCTGTCCAAGGAACTGGGGCTCTACCGTCAGCAGTACTGCGGCTGCATCTACAGTGAAAAGGATCGCTATCTGCCGAAGGCGAAAGCGGCATGAACGGACTCGGCCGGTCCCTGATGGTCATGGGTGTCATCCTGATCGCCGCCGGTCTCCTGGTCTCCTTTGCCCCAAAGCTTCCCACCTGGCTCGGCCGCTTGCCGGGCGATATCTCTATTAAGCGTGACAACTTCAGCTTTCACTTCCCCCTCACCACCTGCATCATCATATCCGCCTTCATCTCCTTCATAATGTGGCTGTTCAGACGCTGATCCTGTTGCCCATACCCAATTCACGTGAGACGAATGCACCAACATGCCTTCGCACTCCCCAAAAAAAGGACGGTCCGCTGATTGAGAACCGCCCTTTTCCTTGTGACATATTCGGCTGTTACCTGCTACCGTGCTCCACTCACTTCATCTTCAACGGATCAACAACCGATCTGAGCCGTTTTCTCATCCCTTCCATAACCTCGGCAAGATCGCCGATCTCGTCCTTGGTCGTAGCAGTGATCGGATCGTTCACATTGCCGTCCACCACCCGGTGGGCAGCCACGGTAAGATCAGTAAGCGGATGGAGCGCGCTGCGGACGGTGAAGTAAATCAAGACGAAAGAGATAATCAGAATGACCGCCATACTAATGATGAGCTGCGTGAGGATGCTAGCCTTCGCCTTCTGCAACGTATTGATGGAAAGGCCAATACGGAAATTGCCCCACTGTTTGCCCTTCACAACTATGGGTGATGACACGTCCCACATGGTCTCACCGGTATCCCGCTTATAGACCTGCAGGAATCCTGTCTGGGTGTTTTTGGCAGCGGCGAGTCCGGTTGGGTCGTTGAAGATACGTTTCGTACGGTTCCCCACCTTATCCTTCTCTTTGTCGCCGGTGAGCGGCTGTTGGTACTTGGAGTTATGGGTCGGGAGATAGCCGTTGTTATCTACCGTCACGGCAAAGACAACATTCGGATTTTTCAGCAGTTCATCCTGCAGAGTCAGAATTGCCCTGTCGGTGTAGGTATCGTACTTGGTGTGATACTTCTGCGGATCGGTTTTAGGAATGGGGCTGTAGTCTGTGTCGAAAAGATCGGCCGTCGCTAGAGCTCGATTGTCAATCGCCTCTTCGAACACCTTGCTGACTGCCTTGGCAGCCACCATGCTGTCAAACTTGGCCTGGGTCTTATACTGCTCATCGAGGCTGGCGAACTGCATCTTGGCCAACTGGATGGTGCCGAGACCGATAACGACGAACAGAACCAGATTGACAAAAAACGCCACCTTCACACTGATCTTCCGGAACATAAACTCCTCCTTGAACTTATTTATTCCATTATCACAAAACGCAATTTCATTTTTTATCACATAAATATCTAGCATTTTCAACAAGTTTTGAATTACATATTGCTAATACAATTTAGTTATGCATTAAAAGTATAATTTATATAACACCAATTCATATTATCACCAACCGAACGGAACTACTTTGTAAGGGAATATCCCCATCTTGCCATAACCTGCTTGCAAAACACCGGCACATGCCGTATCAATGCAGCCAAACCCACCCACAAAGGAGCAGCCATGCGTTATACATTCCGCATCATTCTTTCTTCAGTCGCTATTGCCACTGCCCTGGTATCAGCTGCTGCCGCTTCCGATCCCATGACGAAGGAACAGGGCGACGCCATCCTCAATGAACTGCGCCAGATCAAGCAACTGATGCAGCGCCCGCAGCAACAGGCCCAGCCGGCACAGCAGGTGCCGAAGCCGGATGAGCCGGCAACCGTCTCCGTTGTCGGTGTCCCGTTTCTCGGCAAAGCCGACGCCCCTCTGACCCTGGTTATGTTTACCGACTACCAGTGCCCGTTCTGCAGCCGCTTTGAGAACCAGACCCTGCCGGAGATCAAAAAACAGTACATCGATACCGGCAGACTCCGCTTTGTCGTGCGCGACCTGCCGCTCCCTTTCCACCCCAATGCCGCCAAGGCGGCCGAGGCTACCCACTGCGCCCAGGAACAGGGCAAATTCTGGGAACTGCGGGAGAAGCTGGTGAATAACGGTGACAAGCTGAATGCCAAACAGCTGCCGGAGTACGCCAGGTCGGTCGGCATTGATGTGGACAAATTCTCCGCCTGCCTGGAGAGCGGCCGCCATGCCGGCCCGGTCAAGGCAAGTGCCGATCTTGCCGGGACAATTGGCATCTCCGGCACACCGAGCTTTGTGGTAGGCCGTTCAAAAGGAGATAAGGTGGATGGGGTCAAACTTGTGGGGGCACAGCCCTTTGCCGCTTTTGATCAGAAGCTGAAGGAACTGCTGAAGCAGCCTGCTAAATAGTCGGGCCTTTAGCACCAGATATCTGTTGCCATCCGATCGTAATTAGTTCATAAACCGGCTTTATCATTATAGCCAGCCACTACGAGGGACACGCAATGCCAGATATGAACCGCACCATCGACAGCCTCAACGACAAACTGGCCACCCTGATGGAGATCGCCGCCCTGATCAACTCCAGCCATGACCTGACGATGGTCGTCGACCGCGCCGTCAAGGCAGCTTGTCGCCTGACCGGTGCCGAAACCGGAAGCCTGATGCTGCTTGACACAAACGGAGACCTGTACTTCGAAGTCGCACTGGGCAAGCAGGGTGACGACGTCAAGAAGATCAGTATCCCCAAAGGAAAGGGCATTGCCGGCTGGGTGGCCGACAACAATGCCGCCACCATAATTCCCGATGTTCAGTCTGACGAGCGTTTCTTTCGCGAAGCGGACAAGACGACCAGCTTTGTGACCCGCTGCATGATCGCTGTGCCGCTCCATGTCAAGGGAAAGGTCATCGGCGTTCTTCAGTCGATCAACAAGACTGAAGACACCTTTGATCACGCCGACCTGAAACTGGCGGTCGCCCTGGCCAACCTGGTGGCCCCGGCGATTGAAGAGGACCGCCGGATGTAAACGTAATTCGTTCATCAGCCAATGAAGGCCCTGACGAAAACTTTTTGTCAGGGCCTTCTTATTTTCGAGACACAGGGCATACCAAATATTAGCGGTTATTTCTTTTGACAATAAAACACTGTATCAATTAATATAACTGCCATTAATTCCATCGCGCTTCCAGCATGTTACGAAAAGTCCTAAGAAACACCTTTCCACTTATTAATCAATATGTTCTCAAGGACACCGCCCATGAACCTCGCAAAATTGGCCAGCATTGTTACATCATTGTTCCTCTTTGCCGTCGCTGCCTTCGCCGCCCTACCCCAGACCATCAGCTACCAAGGGTATCTTAAGGACATCACCGGCGCACCGGTCAACTCGCCGCTGGGAGTGCCCATGACCTTCTCGCTCTATTCATCTATGCGCCCCGAAAGCGGCGCCGTCTGGCAGGAGCCGATGAAGCTGGTGGTGGTGGCCAACGGCATCTACAGCACCACGGTTGGCTCGGCGACTCAGCCAATCACCGCACCGTTCGATGTGCCGTATTATCTGGGCATCGACGTCGATGGCACAAAACTACCACGGCAGCCGCTTTCCAGTGTACCCTACGCTTTCAGAGCCGGCTGCAACGCGGGCGACATGGTTGCCTGTTACACCGGTCCGCCCGCCACTTTGGGCATCGCCCCCTGCAAAGGGGGTACAAGGACCTGTGCCGCCGACGGCAGCGCATTCGGCCCCTGCGTCGGCGAGACAACTCCCTTGCCGGAAGTGCGGGACTATCTGGATAATGACTGCAACGGTGTGGTCGATGATGGCTTGCCCTTCTGTGAGCCGGGCACGTCGGTTGCCTGTTATACCGGCCCCGGAGGTACATCCGGAGTTGGCGCCTGCCATAACGGGTTAATGACCTGCAACACCGAAGGGAGCGCATACGGTACCTGTACCGGGCAGGGTGTGCCGAATCCGGAAATATGCGATGGTATCGACAACAATTGCGACGGGGCCGTGGACAACGGCATCACCTATCCACCGGTGGGAAACGGCACTACTGTGTGCAGCAATGGGACTCCCACACTCGTGTGCAACACGGGCTATGTCAGCTGCCTTTCTTCCTGCGACACAAACTCGTTGTCCGACCAACAAAACTGTGGCAGCTGCGGCAACGTATGCACGGTCCTGCCCAATGCCCAATCTACCTGCCAGATGGGCAGTTGCATCCTCAGTTCCTGTAGTCCGGGATTCGCCAATTGCGACGGCAATTCGGGCAACGGTTGTGAAACCAATACAGTCTCTGATGTGAACCATTGCGGCGGCTGCGGGATAAGCTGCGGTGCCGGGGGATTCTGCGTGAACAGCACCTGCATGAAACCGCTCGGCAGCGCCTGCACTACTCACGGCCAATGCACCAGCGGCTTCTGTGCCGACGGCTATTGCTGCAACACCTTGTGCAGCGGCACCTGTGAATCATGCAACCAGTCAGGCAGGCAGGGGTTTTGCGACCCTGTTCCGGCAGGCCAGGACCCTGGCGACGAGTGTGCCGCCCAAAATGCTTCAACATGCGGTTTCAACGGATTATGCAGCGGTAGTCGCTCCTGTTCCTATTACGCCAGCGGCACAATCGCCGCGCCGGCAAGTTGCCTCAGCACCACCCTCACCCTTGCCAGTACCTGCAACGGCAGCGGTTCAGTCATATCAAACGGTACACAATCCTGCTTCCCGTATATTTGTAGCGGGACAACTTGTAAAACATCGTGCACCATACCGGCTGACTGCTCCAGCGGATACACCTGTTCATCAGGCTCGTGCAAGAAGACGCAGGGCAACACCTGTTCGTCCAACGATGAATGTTCCAGCGGATTCTGTTCCGATGGTTATTGCTGTGATAACGCCTGTAGCGGCACCTGTGAATCATGCAAGCAATCAGGCCGGCTGGGATTCTGCGACCCGATTCCGGCGGGCCAGGATCCTGACAACGAATGTGCACTAGCCTGCAATGGTACCCGGGCTTGCCAGTAGCAGTTTAGCCACACTAATTATCAGGAGTTCATATGCGTAAAGCTCATGTCATGTTCATTATCTCTCTGGTACTTACCATTTGCACCGTGGCAGCCTTTGCCGCACTTCCGCAGACAATCAGCTACCAGGGGTATATGAAGAACTCCACAACGGGTGTGCCGGTCAACGCCACCGTACCCATGACCTTCTCCCTCTACTCCTCCAACCCGCCCCGGAGCGACAACTATGTTTGGCGGGAAACCCAGCCAACGGTGGCGGTAGTTAACGGCATCTACAGCACCAGACTCGGTTCTGAATCGCCAATAACCGCTCCGTTCGATGCCCCCTATTGGCTGGGCGTGAACATCAACAACACCGGAGAACTGCCGCTGCAGCCGCTGGCCAGCGTACCCTATGCGTTAAATGCCGCCCGTGCCGACAACGTGAACAGTTCGTCTCAAATAATCACATCCGTGGCGACTGGAACCCCGCCGCTGCAGGTATCATCCACAACACTGGTGCCAAACCTCAATGCCGACATGGTGGACGGTCTTCATGCCAGCGACATCCTCGCATCGTCAGCATCGTCTCTGACATCAGCAGTCACCGACCTCCAGTCCCAGATTACCACCCTTGCATCCGCACGTTCCGCGGCATGGAGTTCCAATATCCCGGTCGAACAGAACGAACAGGGGCATGCCTATGACCCCCAGATTGTCATGCTTAAGGCGGGTTCTGCCCAGGTGGTCTGGCGCGAGACGGATGGCAGCAGGGACAGCATCTGGTCGAGTCGATACAGCGGTCCGAGCAGGTCCTGGAGCGCACCGGAGCTGGCCGAAACCGACAACGCCGGTAATGCCTCTACCCCGCAGATCGTGTCACTGGACGGTAATAACTCGCTGGCGGTCTGGCGGCAGTCCGACGGCACTCGGGACAGTATCTGGGCCAACCGCTTCGAGTTCGTTACCGACCTTGGAACGCAAGGGAGCGGCTGGGGGACGCCGGAACTGATAGAGACAAACAGCGGCAATACCTTTTCGGTCTCTCTTGCCTCGAATGGCAACGGCACGGCCATGGCCGTCTGGGTGCAATCCGACGGCACACGGAACAATGTCTGGACCAACCGCTATGTTGCCGGCTCGGGGTGGGGCACGGCCGAGTTGATCGAAACCGACAACACCGGTGATGCCGGATCCCAACATGTGTCCATGAATGCTTCTGGTGATGCCATCGCGGTGTGGCGCCAGAGCGATGGCACCAGACTCAACGCATGGGCCAACCGCTACACTGACGGCGTAGGCTGGGGAACACCGGAACTGATCGAGACCGATAACTCCGGGGATGTCCTGGGTCCGCGGGTGGAGATGGATGGCTCCGGCAATGCCATCGCCGTCTGGATGGCAAACGACGGGGTTCGTTTCAATATTTGGTGGAACCGCTACACGGCTGGCAGCGGCTGGGGCACGGCGGCATTGCTGGAAACCTATGATACCGCTTCCGCGTACCGCCCGCAGATTCGCATGGATGCAATCGGGAACGCTCTCGTCATCTGGGACCAGTATGACGGCAGCACATCGGAGATTCTATCCCGGCGGTATATGACCGGCATCGGTTGGGGCCCAGTCCAGACCGTCCAGAGCGGGATCCCCTATTCCACATCAACCCGCCTGGCCCTGGATGCCAACGGCAACGGCGTCGCCGTCTGGTATCAGGACCAGGAGATCTGGGCCAACAACTACCAGAAACAGAGCGGCTGGGCCATTGCCAGACGAATCGACACCCTTAATGGAACGATGACCTATCCGCCCCCGCAGCCGGTCGTCGCCATGGGCGATCCGGACAACGTGATTGCGGTCTGGAGCAAAAGCAGCGGCGGTCTGGTCAAGAGCGATATCTGGGCCGGCCATGTCATATCATCGGATCAGGTGCTGACGATCCGCAGCTTCAGCGGCACGAACATGACCAGCATCACGGCGCCGAATGCCACAACCGCAAACACACTTGCCCTGCCAAATGCGAGCGGCACGGTTATCACCACGGGAAACCTCTACGACATTGCCGCAACCGGCACCGTGACCTCCGGCGTCTGGAATTCATTGCTCGGATCAAATGTCGTTACAAATACCGCGATCGCCAATGGTGCCGTATCCGATGTCAAGATATCGGGGACGATCTCGGCCGCCAAACTCGACCTATCCGGCACCGTGGCCAAGACCGGCGACAGCATGACCGGTGACCTAAGCATGTCCGGCGCCAGCATCAACCTTCCCGCCACTACGGCCGCTGCCGGGATGATCCGCCAGGGAGGCAACAGGCTGATTCATACCTTCGGGACACAGAATTTCTTCGCCGGAACCAACGCCGGCAATCTGACAACGAGCGGCATCAGCAACACCGCCATCGGCACAAACGCGCTTACTGCCATCACGAACGGCATTGCAAACACCGCGGCAGGCAATAGTGCGCTGGCCTTGAATACCGGGGGCAGTTGGAATACCGCCAGTGGCAACGGCGCCCTGAATGTCAACATATCCGGCAACGAAAACACCGCGACCGGCGGATTGTCGCTCGGCACCAACACTACCGGCAACTACAACACCGCCACCGGTGCAGGCGCCCTTCAAGGCAACACCACCGGCAACAGCAACACCGCCACCGGCCGCTACACCCTTCAATACAACACCACTGCAAACAACAACACCGCCCTGGGAAATCAAGCCCTGAACCGCCAGTCGTTCAGCAATTCGGGGACGCCCTGGGACTCCTGGAATACCGCCGTGGGGGCCAATGCGCTGTACTTCAACCAGCCGTCATCGATCAACGACGGAATCAACAACTCCGGTCTCGGCGCCCAGGCCCTCTACAACAACAGCACCGGATTCAACAACACCGCCAGCGGCTACATGGCGCTCTACGCCAACACCACCGGCAGCGGAAACACCGCCATCGGCTCTGGCGCCGATGTCACGCTTAGCGGACTCACCAACGCCACCGCGATTGGCTACAACGCCAAGGTAGGACAAAGCAACAGCCTGGTGTTGGGCGGCACCGGTGCCAACGCCGTGAAGGTCGGCATCGGAACCTCCTTGCCGTCGACAACGCTCGATGTTGTCGGAGACGTAAACATTTCCGGGACTCTGACTGCGGCAAATCAGACCTTTGCCTCCGCCCCCAGCTTTTCAGCAGCTTCCGGGGCCCCCTTCAACGTTGCCTCCTCCACCATGATCAGCAACCTAAACGCGGAAAAGGTGGGGGGCAAGACCCTGGCAGAGATATCCGCCCTCATCCCGGCCGACATGGCACCACTGCTGGTCCTCAACTCCGGCACCGGCACCGGCAGCATCTCGTCGTCACCGGCAGGCGTAAATTGCACTACAACCTGTTTGAATCTGTTTGCTAAAAACGGCACGGTTGCTCTGACAGCGACCCCCACCGGTTCCTCATCCTTTGCCGGCTGGAGCGGAGCGTGCAGCGGCACCGGTGCATGCAATGTCACCATGGATGCGGCACAGAACGTCACTGCAACATTTACCAACAGCACCTACAACCTTAATGTGACGCGAACCGGCGGTGGCACGGTCGCATCCACCCCCGCCGGGCTTTACTGCGGTTCTTCATGTACCATGCCGTTTTCTGTTGGCACAGCGATCACCTTATCCGCAACACCGGATACCGGTTATACCTTTGCCGGCTGGGGCGGATCCTGTACCGGCACCGGCAGTTGCACCGTCACCATGGATGCGGCAAAATCCGTTTCAGCCCGATTTACCGCCCCCCTTTCAGTAGTGAAAACAGGAACCGGAACTGGGGTTGTGACATCATCCTCCGGCAGCATCAACTGTGGGGCAACCTGCAGCGCTGCTCATGACGGGGCGTCACTGGTCACCCTGACCGCCACCCCCAGCGGCTCCTCTTCCTTCAGCGGCTGGTCGGGTGCCTGCGCCGGCACCGGCAGTTGCGTCGTCATGATGGATGCGGCAAAGAGTGTCGTAGCCAGTTTCACCACGAACACCGTCTCCTTGGCTGTGACACGCGCCGGCAGCGGGGATGGCAGAATCACCTCCTCACCCGCTGGCATTGACTGCGGGGCAATGTGCACGGGCACCTACGATATAAATTCGGCCGTTACCCTGACCGCAACACCGGATGCCACCTCGACCTTTGCCGGTTGGACGGGCGCCTGTACCGGAACCGGCACATGTAGCATAACCATGAATGCGAGCCAGAGTGTAACCGCCACCTTTATCCCCAAGAACTACAACCTCTCGGTTTCCCGAACCGGTGCCGGCTCCGTGGTTTCATCCACGGGTGGCATCTACTGCGGTGCCCACTGTACCGGATCTATTCTGGTTGGTACGCCGGTTACACTCACGGCAACCCCGGACAGTGGAGCCACGTTTACCGGCTGGAGCGGAGGCTGCAGCGGCACGGGAACATGTTCCGTAACCATGGATGCAGCAAAGAACATTACCGCTACGTTTGTAACCAACACCTATACGCTGACCACCACTAAAGCCGGCATCGGCTCCGGGACCATTACCTCAAATCCCGCCGGAATATCCTGCGGCTCAACGTGCAGCAGCTCCCTGGCTTATGGCACCTTGGTCACGCTTGTTGCCACCCCTGACGCAACTTCCTCATTTTCCGGCTGGAGTGGGGCCTGCAGCGGCACCAACAGCTGCGTTACCATCATGAATTCCGCACAAAACGTGACCGCCACCTTTATGCCGCAAAGCTACAACCTCTCGGTTACACGAACCGGGGCCGGCACCGTAATATCCTCCACGGGCGGCATCTACTGCGGAGCCCAGTGTGCCGGCTCCATTCTGGCAGGCACATCGGTGACACTCTCAGCCATCCCCGACAGTGGGGCCGCGTTTACCGGCTGGAGCGGGGGGGGATGCAGCGGCACCGGGACCTGCACGGTGACCTTGAACGGTGCAACCGCCGTCACTGCATCCTTCACGACGCCATTGAGCGTTGCCCTGGGCGGCACCGGCAGCGGCACAGTCACCTCATTGCCGGCCGGCATCAACTGCGGGGCCGCGTGCACGACAAGCTACCCTGCTGGCACCGCCGTAACACTGACGCCGACACCAGCATCCAACAGCAGCTTTGCCGGGTGGCTGGGAAGCTGCTCCGGCACCGGGACCTGCAACGTCACCATGAGTGAAGCCAGGAACGCCACTGCACTGTTCATGCGCGATCCCCAACCATTGCTCGTATCGGTGACTGGCACGGGAAGTATCTCGTCGTCCCCTCCTGGCATCACTTGTTCTGCGGGCGCCTGCATTGCCAACTTTGACCGTGGGACTAGCGTGACCCTGACAGATTCAGGTGGCATGCTCACCAGTTGGTCCGGGGCATGTAGCGGCACGGGGCCATGCATCGTCACCATGGACTCGCTCAAGAATGTTATGGCAACGTTCACCCCGTGAGAATACAGATCGTGAGATTACTGCTGCACCACGTAATTTGCAGGTAGGAACGGGAGGAATAACCATGTTTCAGATACAATTTCGCGTTGTGATGGCTGTTATAACTGTCTTTGCTGCATCCATGGTCTTTGCCGCGATCCCCAAAACGGTCAGCTATCAGGGGTATGTAAAGGACTCTGCCACCGGCGTGCCTGTCAACGGTTCCGTGCCGATGACCTTCTCCCTCTACTCCTCCAATCCGGCCCGGAACGACAACTATGTATGGCGGGAAACCCAGCCGACGGTAGCGGTGATTAACGGCATATACAGCACCCAGCTCGGCTCGGTGACACCAATCAGCGCACCGTTCGACGTGCCGTACTTGCTGGGGGTGAATATCAATGACACCGGTGAGATGCCGCTACAGCCGCTTACCAGCGTACCCTATGCCCTGCGGGCACAGGCAGCCGATGCTGTCAGCCTGGCCTGTACGGATGACTCGGTACTGGTCTACCGCGGCAGCTGGCAGTGCGGTACCGTCACCACCATGCCGAATGCGGCCGGCATCTGCGCCGGCGGCACCTGTGCTGTCAGCGCCTGTTCACAGGGTTTTGGAAACTGCGACGGGCAGGCCGCAAACGGCTGCGAGACCAATCACTCCAACGACGTCAACAACTGCGGCGGTTGCGGGACGGTCTGCACCCAGCCGGCAAATGCGACCGTCATCTGTTCATCCGGCCTGTGCGGCGTACCGGTCTGCACTGCAGGATGGGGCAACTGCGACAGCCTGGCGGCAAACGGCTGCGAGATGAACATCCAGAACTCTGTCGGCAACTGCGGAGCGTGTGGCAATGTGTGTAGTTTCCCCCATGCCGCAGCAGTCTGTTCCAACGGGGGCTGCGCCATTGGAGCCTGCGATGCCGGGTACTATAATATCGACAACAACAGTGCCAACGGCTGCGAATACCAGTGTACGCCGACCGGGCTGGAGATCTGCGACGGCTTCGACAACAACTGCGACGGCATAATTGACAATGTTGCCGGCCTGAACGGTATGGAACAGTACCACTGGTACAACGACATGGATGGCGACACCTACGCCAACCTGGCAGCCGGTGTCTATGCCTGTTCAGCACCAACCGGATTTTCTGATTTTGCCTGCACCGGAGGCAGCTGCACCATCTCATACACCGGAAACCTGAAAAATCCGGACGGCACCCCCTATGACGGTCCAGCCACCTTGAGCTTCAGCCTGGTCATCGAACAGCAACCTACTGCTTACTGGCAGGAGATACGTACCGTGAATGTGACCCAGGGCACATATACCCTTGTTCTGGGTGCAATATCACCGATCCCCGGATACATACACGCCGAATATGCAGACTACAGGCTGGCAATCGGTTTTTACGGCAGCCCCGCCCACCAGAAAATCCCCTACGGGATTTTCATCAATGCCCTGACAAAAAGCGGTTTCGACTGTGACGACACCTATTCGAACTCCAACCCTTCAATGCCCGAGATCTGTGACGGTCGGGACAACAACTGCGATGGCGAGGTAGACGAGGGTTTCGATCTGAGCAGTGACCCGAACAACTGCGGCGGCTGCGGCAATGTGTGCGGCCAGAACGCGACCTGCGTATTCGGAGCATGCCAGGGCAGCTTTACCTGCGGTGACTGTGACGACGGAATTGACTGTACCGCTGACAGCTGCGACACCTTTACCGGGGCATGTGTTCATTCACCCAACAATGGACTCTGCACCGACAGCAACTGGTGCAACGGGACCGAGACCTGCAATGTATCCGTAGGCTGTGTTTCCGGAACACCGGTTAGCTGCAACGATGCCAATCCCTGTACGGTCGACATATGCGACCCATTCTCGGGATGTCAATTTATCAATGTGAATGACGGAACCGACTGCGGCAGCGGCCTGACCTGTCAGGACGGTATGTGCACTAATTAAATCCACGTTGTTCATTATTCAGAAAGGTCCATTTGACCGATATCTTTTGGAGGCTACTTCATGAACCGTTTCAGCAGCCTACTTGTCTCATTCCTGCTCCTGGCTGTAAGTACCGTCGCCGCCCACGCCGCCTACACCCAGGAGGCCACGACCTTCTCGGCCGGCGGCGGGGAATCATCGGCCGGCAGCTACACCAACCTGGGGGTCATCGGCCAGCCGGGGATCATCGGCAGCTCCAGCGGCGGCAGCTACACCGCCAACCACGGCTTCCTTTCGGTGCTGGGGGACGGATTCAAAATCCTCTACCCTGTCATCGCCGCCACCCCCGGTACCCTGACCTTCTCGGTCATGGCCGGCACATCCGGCAATCAACCGCTGAGCATCAGCAACATCGGCGGCAGCACACTTAACTGGACCGTGGCCAAAGTATCCCCTGATCCGGGCAGCATCTTCAGCTTCACACCGGGCAGCGGCACCACCATCGGCAGTGCCCCCGACAGCGTCACCGTCAGCGCCAACGCCGCCGGTCTGGCACCGGGCAATTACAGCAACTCCCTCTCGATCAGCGGTGCCGGCATCGAGCAGACCGCCGTGATCCTGATGAACCTGACCGTCACCCCTTCCAGCTACACCCTGGCCGTGACCCTCAAACTGGCCACACCGACTAAGGGGGGCGGCACCGTCAGCAGCATCAGCGGCCCCGGCATCAGCTGCTTCCGCGACGGCGGCGCGCTGGACGTGACCTGCCAAGCCGACTTTGCAGCAGGCAGCACCGTCACCCTGCGCCAGACCCCCGGCGGCGATTCCCAGATGGCAACCTGGGGCGCTCCCGGCTGCGGCACGCAGGAAGATTGCCAGTTCACCATGACCGCCAACCAGGGTTCGGACGTGACCTTCCCCTATTCGTTCATGACCAGGGTCGTTTCAATGCCGGCACAGACCGGTGGGTATGATTCCCTCGTCAGCGCCTACGGATCCGCAGCCGCAACCGACACCATCAATGCCCGCGCCGTCACGATTACGGAGGGGGCGGCCGGTTCGGAGGTAATCCTCAACGGCGGCAAGACCATCAACCTGGTCGGCGGCCTGGACAAGAACTACGCCCCCACCGGCGGTTTCACAACGCTGCATAATGTGCTGAAGATCAAGGATGGACAGCTGAACATCAAAGGCGGGTTAAAGCTGCTGAGTACACCGTAACAACCGGTCAGCAAAAGGATTGCAGGGGAGACGCAACATTTTGACTCATCTAACAACGGTACAGAAAATTTACTGCCGGAGTAGTTGCTATGAGAACGATTATCTCTTATGTAGTTGTACTTGTCCTGCTGTGCGGCAGCGTCGTAGCCCATGCTGCCCCTGATGCCGCCCGTGTGGCCGGCGACCTGAAGGTGGACGGCATCCACTTCTCGGCCGACAACAATGTTATCCGGAAGCTGGCCGATCTCTCCAGCCCCTGGACGATCAGCAATACCGATATCTATTTCACCGGCGGCAACGTGGGCATCGGCACACTGACCCCCACGACGGCGCTGGATGTCAGCGGTAATACCAGCGTGTCCGGCAATCTCTCCTTCGGCACGGCAACCCGCCAGATGCTCAACCTTTTCGGGACAGCGTACGGACTCGGCGTGCAGGACTACACCCTCTACTCCCGCACCGACGGAAATGGCGGTTTTGCCTGGTACAAAGGAGGAACGCACAGCAACACGGCGAATGATCCCGGTACCGGCGGTACGGTGCTGATGACCCTGGATGCATCCGGCAACCTGAATGCCACCGGCTTCAGCGGTGACGGATCAGGACTGACAGCCATACAAACGTCTTCAATATATGGCATGAGAAATATGAAGCCATGTACCTGGAACGGAACCCAGGTTGATTGTTCTGGAACGTGTAGCTGGTCGTCGGTAAACGGAGATGTGTCATGTTCGCCAGGAACAACCGCCAACTGTACTGCCGTTGCAGTCGGTGGGGGCTTTGCCTGCCCTTCATCTGGTCCTTGTTCGCTTTCCTGTGCTGATGGTCTTACTCCTAAAGCCGGCTGGACATTTGCCGAATCATCAAGCGGTACCCGCCTCATCCAGATACCGACATCATCAACCGAAGCTACCGGCCTTCTTACAGTCCATCTGCGACACCCCCAACTGGTCTGCACCCCCAGCAGCACGCCCTATTCAGTCCCGATCACTATGTATCTTTACAAAGGCGGTGCTGTTGAGCCTAACCTTGTGCTGTGGCGCGGAACTCTCTCAACTATGGGTGGACCTCTAAATACCAGAGGATACATCCCGGAATTCCCGGTGATCAACGCAGACGTCCCGGTAACCCCGGGTGCCAACTACAGCATCTGGCTCAGTGCCGGCCCCCTATCTTCCCCCCAGGAGTACTGCTATTGGGCCCGCAGCACATCGGATACGGCGAATGATCTTGTCATACACTTTACTCCGGTAAAACCGGGATTATAAGCAATGAAACATTAAAACTGGAAAGAACAGCAGACAGGAGTTCGCTTGAAAGATAAGCATGGATACAACCGGAGATCTCCCAGGAAAGGACAAAAAAAGGCCCCTGATTTCTCAGGGGCCTTTTTTATGCGGTTGCATCAATGCTGATTAAGCATGGATAGCGTTTACGGGACAGGTATCCACGCAGGCGCCGCAGTCGATGCAGGTATCGGCATCGATAACGCGCTTGCTGCCCTGCTCGGCAATAGCGTTTACCGGACAGGAGTCCTCGCATGCTGCACAGTTGGTGCAATCATCAGTAATAGTATGGGACACGGTTTTTCCTCCTTCTAAAATTGGTTTTCCGTTCGGAAATGTGATCAATCTAGCATACCCATTTTCAAAATGTCCAGCAAAGATTACGCACCTTCTGAAGCACGATTGTCACAAAATGTGTTGAATTCATATAGCCGCTCATGTATATATCAAAAACAGTTTTATTTCAGTGCATTACTTTAGTCTGGCTATTCGTTTTTTATTGATATTATAACTAAATCTCTGTTTATTCGAGGGAGGTTACCATGATCATAATGGCACTCAACTGCGGCAGCTCATCGGTAAAATACCAGCTTTTTGACTGGGACAAAAAAGAGGTTGTAGCAAAGGGAATGGTCGAACGCGTCATCATCGGCGATTCATTCATCATGCATGAAGTACCCGGCCGCGAGACCTACCACCATGAACAGGACTGCGTCAACCACCAGGCCGCCATCGACCTGCTGATCAAAACCGTTACCGATCCGGTGCATGGTGTCCTCAAGAGTGTTGACGAGATCTCCGCTGTCGGTCACCGCGTTGTGCACGGCGGCGAAAAGTTCACCTGTTCCGTCATGATTGACGAGAAGGTTCTGGATGCGGTCAAAGAGGTGCAGCACCTGGCACCGCTCCACAATCCACCAAATATTGAGGGTATAGAGGCCGCCCAGGCCCTGATGCCGACCGTGCCCCACGTCGCCATCTTCGACACCGCCTTCCACCAGACCATGCCGGAGCACTCCTATATCTACCCGCTCCCCTATGAATGGTACGAGAAGTATCAGGTACGCCGTTACGGTTTCCATGGCACATCACACCTGTATGTTTCCAAGCGTGCCGCCGCCATCCTGGGCAAGAAGGCATCAGAATGCAATATCATCACCATGCATATCGGCAACGGCGTGTCACACTGTGCCATCAAGGGTGGCGTCTCCGTCGACACCACCATGGGCCTCACCCCGCTGGAAGGGGCTGTCATGGGCACCCGCTGCGGCGACATCGACCCGGCGATCCCCGCCTTCATGATGCAGAAAGAGAACCTCTCCGCCAAGGAGATCGATAGCATCCTCAACAAGAAGAGCGGCGTCATGGGGGTTACCGGGCGCTTCACCGATCGTCGCGATGTCATTGAGAACGCAGCTGCCGGCGACAAACGCTGCCAACTCTCCCTGGATATCGAAGCCTACCGTCTGAAGAAATACATCGGCGCCTTCATGGCCGCCGTGGGCAAGCTGGATGCGGTCGTCTTCACCGCCGGCGTCGGCGAGATGGGCGCCCTGATCCGCGAGAAGGCAATAGAGGGGCTGGAGCATATCGGCATCGTCCTTGACAAGGAACGCAACAAAGGGGCCATGACCCGTAAGCGCGAGACCCTTATTACCACCGATGATTCGCCGGTCAAGGTCTACGTCATCCCCACCGATGAGGAACTGGTTTTCACCGAGGACGTGGTCGCCATCCTCAACGGGACCTACACCGACCACATGCACTTCGAATACAGCTTTGCCAAGGCTGACTTCGTACGCAAGTAAATCTCTCTTCGCAACCTCAGCTACAATTAAAGGCCGCCAGGGCAACCCGGCGGCCTTTGTCATGTCATGTACAGCAAAAAAAACGTCTCTCTCTGTGGGCTCCGCGTGAAACGGTTCTGATTTTAAAACGTCTTCGTGATCTCCCGCACCACCGAGGTGGCATAGCTTCCCTTGGGCAGACAGAACTCCAGCAGCAGCGACTCTCCATCCACCTTAAACAAAGAGTCTGACAGGGGCACCCTCAGCGGCCGACGTTCCCCGGACAGACGACGCCCACCCCCGGCATCAACTTCTTCACTGGTCATTCCTTCAGCAGCGAGAATCGCCAATTCAATTTCCAGTGGTACTCCCGCCGGCTGGGTCATCCGCGGGCCGAACATCGGACCGCTCGGGGAAATTTCAAACGCAGCTGCTCGCCCCTGTTCCTGCTCCGGGTCCTCCACCAGGAAGCAGGCACCGTTGGCATGTTTCCAGGCGAGGTCACCGGTCATGACCCTGTCGATCCCGTTCAGCCGGGCGGCGACAACCCGATCGAAGAGAAATGACTGGAGGGCCGACAGATAGAGTTTTCTCAAGCGGGGATGAACCGCACCGAAGGCCTTTTCCCACTCGTCAGGCCGGGCGACCAGGCGCTGCAGCACCTCCCGCTCCGTCCGGCAGTGGCGCGGCATGAGCCGCTCAGCCCCCGCCAGGTCACCCTGCCGGTAGGCCTCGATGGCGGCGCGCCACTCTCCGTCCCGCACGGCATCCGGCATGCCGATCAGACAATCCACCGCATTATGCCACTCCCCACGCAAAATGGCGGCCCCGATCAGGTGCGAGTTCCCCTGGGCACCATAGCGCTGCGGCCCGAAATAATTGGGGACGCCGCGCTGTTCCAGCACCCGGAGGACGGAGGCAGTCGATGCGGCCGCTTCTGCACCGACTCCCCGGATCCGGATCTGGAAACGGTTCCCCTTGAGGTGCCCCAGTTTAAGTTTGTTGGTGTGGTACCGTGCCGAGAGCGGCACAATCCCTTCGATGCGCAGCGCCATGGCGGCATCGGGCTTGACCCTGGGTAGCGAGATCGTCTGAGCCGTGACACCGACGGCATCCTTCATGCCGGCATACCCGATATCCCGTTCGGATACCCGCAGCGCTCCGGCAATGCGCCTGATCGCCTCCAGCGTGGTGAGGCCCCGCTTTTCAATGGTAACGTAGAGATGTTCCCCTGATCCGCCGGGTAGATAGGCAGGGATCTCCTCTACCCGGAAATCTTCGGGGCTATCCTTGATGATCCCGCCGGTGCCCGGGATAGCGGCGGTCAGGAAGGGGTACATGAATCCAACACCCCGCTCTGGCGCAGCGCCTCATACAGAACAATCCCGGCAGAAGTGGAGAGATTCAGGCTCCGTACGGCGCCAGCCGGCATGGGTATGGTGATGCTTGTATCGGGATTGGCGGCCAGCAGTTCTTCCGGCAACCCCTTGGTCTCCTTGCCGAAGACGATGAAATCGCCGGGACGAAAAACGGCCTGCAGGTAACTGCGGGTGGTCTTGGTAGTGAGGTAGAAATAGCGCCCCTCCGGATAGCGGGCCTGCAGTTCCTCCAGGCTGCCCCAGTAGGTCAGGTCCACGTGCTCCCAGTAGTCTAGGCCGGCACGTTTGAGATAACGGTCATCAGTGGAGAAGCCGAGCTTACCGACCAGGTGCAGCCTGCTGCCGGTGGCGGCGCAGAGACGGGCGATATTGCCGGTATTGGGGGGGATTTCGGGCTCAACGAGGACAATATTGAACGGTTGCATGATGCGGGAATGTATACCATTTTTCCTTCAGCCGCGCTTGCATTTTTTTGGAGGGGGGGCTATTATTCCGTTTTTCGCAGCTGCAGCAGCCAGATTCTAGAGAGCCCATTCCCCTTTCAAGGAGCATTACATATGAAGATTATCGTTACCGACGAGGTGTCGGCCGAAGGACTTGCCCTGTTGACCCAGGAGCCGCGCATCCAGCTGGACGTGAAGCTCGGCCTGAAAAAGGAGGAGCTGTTGGCGGTCATCGGCGACTACGACGTCATCATCACCCGCAGCGGCACCACCGTTGACAAAGCCCTGCTGGATGCCGGCACGAAACTGAAGATGGTGGCCCGTGCCGGCGTCGGCATCGACAACGTGGATGTGGATTACGCCAGCTCCAAGGGGGTTATTGTCGTCAACGCCCCCTTCGGCAATACCAACAGCGCCGCCGAGCACACCATGGCCCTGCTCCTCTCCTTCTGCCGCAACGTGACGACAGCCAACAACAGCCTGAAGAGCGGCGAATGGAAACGTGCCCCTTTTACCGGTTATGAACTGAAAGGAAAGACCGTCGGCGTCATCGGCATCGGCAAGGTCGGCGGCCGCGTCGCCACCCGCCTCAAGGCCTTCGAATGTGAAGTCCTGGCCTGTGATCCGTACATTGCCGTCAAGCGTGCCCATGACCTGGGGGTCAAACTGGTCTCCCATGACGAGATCTACAAGCATTGCGATATCATCACCGTTCACACACCCCTGACCTCCGAGACCAAAGGGATGATCGGCGCCCGTGAATTCGGCCTGATGAAGAGCGGCGTGATCGTGCTCAACGTGGCCCGCGGCGGCATCATCGAAGAGCAAGCCATGCTGGACAGCCTCAACTCCGGCAAGGTTATCGGCGGCGCCTTCGACGTCTGGAGCGAAGAGCCACCCAACACCGAGGTCCTCAAACAGCTTATCGGCCACAAGAACCTGGTGGTCACCCCGCACCTGGGTGCCAACACCTTTGAGGCCCAGGTCAACGTGGCCATCGATGTCTCCAAGGAGATCATCAATTACCTGGACGACCAGCCGCTGGAAAACGCCGTCAACATCCCGCGCTTCGACCTTGCCCTCATGGACCAGATGAGGCCGTTCCTGAACCTGATGAATGTACTGTGCGACTTCGGCATTCAACTGCTGGAGGGCAACCCGGAAAAACTCACCTTTTCGTATGCAGGAAACATTGCCCATTATGACTGTTCCCCCCTGACCGTCTGCGGCCTCTCGACCCTGCTGGACCGCATGGTCGATCAGGACGTCAATATGGTCAACGCCTCACTGGTGGCCGAGCAGATGGGGATCGTGGTAGAGGAAAACAAATCGACCCAGGCCGATGCCTTCTCCAATGTCCTCACCCTGATTGCCGAAGGTTCCGGCAAGCGCCGGCTGATCTCCGGCACCCTCTTCGAAGGGGCGCCGCGCATCGTCAAACTGCGCGACTACACCATGGACTTCGCCCCGGACGAGCACATGCTGCTGCTCAACTATGCCGACCGTCCCGGCATGATCGGCAGGATAGGCACCATCATGGGGCAGCATGAGATCAACATCGCCTCCATGAACCTGGGACGCAGCGAGAAGAAGGGGGAGGCCATGGTTATCCTTTCTCTCGATTCGGCTGTTCCCCAGAATGTATTGAACGAGATTCAGGCCGCCACCGAGGCGACTTTCATCAGAGCCCTGCATATGAGAGTCGGCACCTGCAGCCGCAGCTGCGGCTGCGGCGCATGACCTGATGCAGTTTCCCCATATCGACCCCGTCTTCCTGAGCATCGGCCCGCTCCAGTTTCGCTGGTACGGGCTGATGTACGTTCTGGCCTTCGCCGCCACCTACCTTATCATCCGGAGTGAGACCTCCCGGCGCCATTTACCGCTCACGAAGGATGATGTTGCCGACCTGGTCTTCCAGGGGGCCCTGGGGGTCGTTCTCGGGGGGCGTCTCGGCTACATCCTCTTTTACAAATTTGCCTATTACCTCAGCCACCCCCTCCAGGTTTTCTCGGTCTGGGAAGGGGGCATGTCCTTCCACGGCGGTTTCCTCGGCGTCATCATCGCCGTTCTCCTGTTCGCCCGCCGCAAGGGGATACCCTTCTTCACCCTCATCGACATCGCCGCCATCTGCGCCCCGGTGGGGCTTGGTCTGGGCAGGATCGGCAATTTCATCAACGCCGAACTCTACGGACGCCAGACCGATCTCCCCTGGGGGATTATCTTTCCGGGCGGCGGCGGTGTGCCGCGGCACCCGTCACAACTGTACGAAGCAATCCTGGAGGGCCTGCTGCTGTTCCTCATCGTACGGACCGTTTCCCGGCGGACTGCCGTCACCGGGGTAACCGGCTGGACCTTCGTGGCCGGCTACGGCCTGTTCCGTTTTCTGGTGGAGTTCGCCCGGCAGCCGGACGACCACCTGGGCTTCATTGTCTCCTTCTTCTCCATGGGACAACTGCTCAGCCTCCCCATGTTCCTGCTGGGGAGTTTCATGGCGTTCCGGCTGATTCGAAACGCGGAGACCGATCGTACCAATGGGGAGCAACCATGAAACCATTCACCCTGGAACGTACCCAGATCATCCCGATCGGCATCCAGGAGGCCTGGGATTTTTTTTCCAACCCCGGCAATCTGACCCGCATCACCCCGCCTTCCATGGATTTCCGCATCACCTCACCGCCCCAGGACACCACCTACGCCGGCCAGATCATCACCTATACCGTCCGGCCGCTCCTGAGCATCAGCATGAATTGGACCTCGGAAATCACCCAGGTGCGGGCTCCGTATTTCTTTGTTGACGAGCAGCGTTTTGGTCCGTATCGTTTCTGGCACCATCAGCACTTTTTCCGCGAAACCGATGGGGGGACGGAGATCCGGGATCTGGTCCACTACCTGCTCCCCCACGACCAGCTGGCCTGGCTGGTCAACCGGCTGATCGTCGCCCCGCGGCTGAAGAAGATCTTCGATTACCGCAGCCAGGCGCTGCGGCAGATATTCGGCGCCTAATACATGAGACGAGGTACCCCATGAAGCGACTCGCAATCCTTACCAGCGGCGGCGACTGCTCCGGCATGAATGCCGCTATCCGTGCAGCTGCCCGCACCGCCGTAGCCAACGACGTAGAGATGATCGGCTACCGCAAGGGGTATGCCGGCCTGCTGAAGAACGACTACCAGGTGCTCGATACCAAGGCCGTCTCCGGTGTTTTGCAGCGCGGCGGCACCTTCCTGCAGTCGGCCCGGTCCGCTGAGTTCCGTACCGAAGAAGGGCGTCAAAAAGCCCTGGACAACCTGATCAAGGAGCGGGTGGAGGGTTTGATTGTCATCGGCGGAGACGGTTCCCTCAACGGGGCACTGGCCCTCGATAGATTAGGCTTCCCGGTCATCGGCATCCCGGCCAGCATCGACAACGACATCCCCTACACCGACATGGCCCTGGGGGTCGACACCGCCCTCAACAACATCCTGTACGCCGTCGACTGCATCAAGGACACCGCCAGCTCCCACGACCGGGCCTTCATCGTCGAGGTCATGGGGCGCAACTCCGGCTACCTGGCCTCCACCTCCGCCATCGCCACCGGAGCCGAATTCGCCATCGTACCGGAGGTTGAATTCGATCTGTCCGAGATGTGCCATCAGCTGCGTCGGCGCTATGAGGAAGGGCGTACCAACGCCCTGATCATTATGGCGGAGGGGGCGGGCAATGCCCAGAGCATCGCCGACGGCATCAAGGATTCGGTCGGCTTCGAGACCAGGGTCACGGTTCTCGGGCACTACCAGCGCGGCGGCGCCCCCTCGGTATTCGACCGCCTGCTGGGAAGCCGCTTCGGCCGCCGGTCGGTGGAGCTGCTCCTCTCCGGGACCAAAGGGGTCATGGTCGGCCTTTCTGCATCCGCCCTCTCCAACACCCTGCTGGAGATGGTCGTGAATGGCGGGCAGAAGAAGCTGAACGAAGACCTGCTCCGCATGGCTGATATCCTGGGGATCTGATGAGCCCCGGCCGCCGTTTCCTCAAGAAGCGTTCCGTCAAGTCCGGCCTTCCCCCCGGCAGTCTGGTTCATATCGGCACCGCACCGGATCAGGCGGCTGGCATCAGTCGTATGGAGTACGATGCGGACGGCTGCCATGAACAGGTCTGTACCGGTTTGGACAGCTGCCTTGCCGAACCGGAAAGGGCAGGTATCACCTGGATCGATGTCGAAGGGGTCCATGACGTGGAACTGATCCGTGCCCTGGGTGATCACTACTCCCTGCACCCGCTGGTGCTCGAAGATATCGTCAGCACGGTGCAGCGCCCGAAGGTAGAGGATTACGGCAACTACATCTTCATCGTCATGCGTATGCTCCGGCCGCTCCCCGACGGCGAATTCGAGTCGGAACAGCTTAGCATGGTGCTGGGTCGCGATTACCTGCTGACCTTCCAGGAAGGGATCGAAGGTGATGTCTTCGACCCGGTCCGGGCCCGTATCCGCACCGGCAAGGGGAAGATACGGGGACTGGGCGCCGACTACCTGGCATACTCCCTGATCGATGCCATCGTCGACCGTTACTTTACGGTCCTGGAGGGTTTCGGCGAGCGGGTCATGGATGTGGAGGAAGAGCTGGCGGCATCGCCGACCCGCCGCACCCTGGTCCAGATCAACGCCATGAAGAAAGAGATCATCTACCTGCGCAAGGCGGTCTGGCCCATGCGCGAGCTGCTCGGCTACCTGGAGCGGGGTGATGCGGACCTGATCAGCGATGCAAGCCGGGTCTACTTCCGCGACGTCTACGACCATACCATCCAGGCCATGGACTCGGTGGAGACCTACCGGGACCTGCTCATGGGGATGCTTGATCTCTACCTCTCCAGCATCAGCAACCGTACCAATGAGATCATGAAGTTTCTGACCGTCATCGGCACCATCTTCATGCCGTTGACCTTTCTGGTCGGCGTCTACGGAATGAATTTCAAGCACATGCCTGAGCTGGAGTGGCACTACGGTTATGCCGTTCTCTGGGGGTTCATGTTCCTCCTTTCGTTTGGTATGATCATCTATTTCAGGAGGAAGCGGTGGCTCTGACCGCGTATGCGCCATGACTCGAATCGTTCTCGCCTGGGTGCTGAATGCCTTTGCCCTGTTTTTCGTCATGAAGGTAATCCCCAACGGGATCCAGATCGACCATTTCCGCGACCTGTTGATCGCCACCCTGGTGCTCGGCCTGCTGAATGCCTTTCTGCGTCCCCTGGTGCTGCTGTTGACCCTGCCGGTGAACATCATAACCCTGGGGCTCTTCACCCTGGTAGTCAACGGGATCATGTTCAGCCTGGCGGCATACCTGGTGCCCGGTTTCCATGTCACCGGCTTTGGCGCAGCCTTCCTGGCCGCCCTTCTCTACAGCCTCTTCAGCTTCGTTCTCAACCTGCTGTTCCGGACCAAGTCCGGCTGATCGCCATTCCCCCACAACAGCGAGGTGCAGCACATGAACTTTGGTCATCTGAAACCTGCGGCAACCATTATCGGCGCCTGTCTGGCCCTCTCCACCATGGGCGGATGCACCATCGTGGACCAGAAGGTCGGCCTCTCCTACGCCCGCCCCGAACTCTACCTGAACCGCCACAGCGGTGATATCGCCCTGCTCCGTCCCGCCTCCCCCACTCCGGGAAGGAACAGCAACGGCGAGTGGGTGATCGGATCCCTCAACAACGTCCACGGCGTCCATCAGGCCGATCTCCTCTCCGACCGCAGCACCGCCGAATGGATAGCCGACGCCCTGCTCTACGAACTGCGACAGGCGGGATACCAGGCAACCTACATGGACTCGCTCCCCCAGGGTATCGCCCGTGGGGTCGCCGTGACCGGCATCAGGACCGACATCTCCGTCAATCGAGGCAACGTCAGCTCGGACGCACGCCATGATCTCAGGTTCAATGTGGATGTCTACCTGAACGGCGACCGCTCCAAAACATTCACCGTTTCCTCCCGCGATGAGCGGACGGTCCCCTTCACGGCATCCCGGGAGGAACTCGAGGCGATCCTGCTCCAGTCCCTGCAGGAAGCCATGAAGCGTCTCGTCCCCGACATCATCGCCCTGATCGACAAGAAGTGACCTTCGCCACCGATCTCCAGGCCCGTATCGCCTCATCCGCCCGCGACCGGCAGCTTTTCGCTCCCGGCGACTCCCTGATCGTCGGCCTCTCCGGTGGCGCCGATTCCGTCGCCCTGCTGGACCTGATGGCCTCCCTCCCCGGCTACTCCCTTCGATTGACCGCCGCCCACCTCAATCATAGCCTGCGTGGTGACGAATCCGACGGTGACGAACAGTTCTGCCGGGAGTTTGCGGCACGACTCGGCATTCCCTTCGAGACACGCCGGGTGGACGTGGCGGCCTTTGCCGCACGGGAAGGGCTCAACCTGGAGGATGCCGGGAGAGAGGCGAGGATCGAATTCCTTGACCATCTGGCACGGGCAGCAGGTGCCTCGGCGGTGGCACTGGCCCATCACGCCGACGACCAGGCCGAGACGATGTTGATGAGGCTCCTGCGCGGATCGGGCAGCCACGGCCTTTCAGGAATAGCATGGAAGAACCGGCGCGGCTACGTCCGACCGCTGCTGAACGTAAGCCGGCAGGAGATTGAGGCGTATCTGCGGGAACGAGGACTTCTGTGGCGGGAGGACTCCAGCAACCGTGACACGGCCCTGCTGCGCAACCGGATCCGGCATGAGATCCTGCCACTGCTGGAAACCTGCAACCCGGCAACCCGCGAGGCACTGACCGCAACATCGGCCATTCTCAATGACGAAGACGCCCTCTTGGAGGAACTTACGGAACAGCTTTTCGCGGAACTGTGCGAGAGCTCGGCTAACGGCTCCTCATGCAGCATCGCCCGCATCCTGTCCCAACCACCGGCACTGGCCCGGCGCCTGGTGCGCCTGATGTACGCCCGTCTTGCACCCCCCCGGCGGCAGCTCACCTTCAGCCATGTGGAAGCTGTCCTTGCCATGGCCGCTTCGCCTCGCCCCAACCTGCGGCTGAACCTGCCGGGAGATATCGAGGCGGTGCGTGAATATGACCGGCTCTGCCTGACACGGCCAGACGCCGCACCTGGCTCAACCTATGCCGTCCAGATCGATGGACCGGGCAGCCATCCCCTTCCGGATGGCTCCCGCATCCTGGTTGTAGAGGGGGCACCACCGGTCGAGCTCAAGGAGGAACGCACCGTCCGTGCCTGGTTCGACCTGGATCAGACCCCCTATCCCTGGACCGTCCGCACCTTTCGCCCCGGTGATCGCATGCAGCCCCTCGGCATGGGTGGCACCAAAAAGGTGAAGGACATCTTCATCGACAACAAGATCCCACCATCGCGCCGCGCCGCCACACCGCTCTTTTTCAGCGGCGGCACGCTCTTCTGGCTCGCCGGCATCTGCACCTCCCACTCATCCCGGATCAACGACCTCACAACCCGTGCCGTCACGGCCGTCATCCTCCCCGAAGACCGTCCATAACCCCGTCAATTGACTTGTACAAATGCCCCCGATATGGTAGTTATGTAAAATTTTAAAGCCTTGATCCATACGCACTGACGGGGGTATTCGTGAACCAGTTTTACAAGAATCTTTCTCTCTGGCTGGTCATCAGCCTGATGATGATCCTGCTCTTCAACATGTTCAACAAGCCGCGTCCCGCGGCTGACAAGATCAGTTACAGCGATTTCATCTCCCAGGTGGAGGCCGGCAAGATCACCGCCGTCACTATCCAGGGGAATGACGTCTTCGGCAAATACGACGGCAAGGACGGCAAGGAGTTCCGCACCTACAAGCCCAATTCCGACGCCGACCTGACCCAGATGCTGCTGGACAAGAAGGTCACCATCCTGGCCAAGCCCGAGGAGGAGAAATTCTCCTGGTTCTCTATCTTCATCTCCTGGTTCCCGCTGATCCTCCTTGTGGGGGTCTGGATCTTCTTCATGCGCCAGATGCAGGTGGGTGGCGGCAAGGCCATGTCCTTCGGCAAGAGCCGCGCCAAACTGCTGACCGAGGCCCAGGGAAAAAAGACCTTCGAGGACGTGGCCGGTATCGAGGAGGCCAAGGAGGAGCTTGAGGAGATCATCGCCTTCCTGAAAGACCCGAAAAAATTCACCAAGCTCGGCGGCAAGATCCCCAAAGGGGTGCTGCTGGTAGGTCCTCCGGGCACCGGCAAGACCCTGCTGGCCCGCGCCGTCGCCGGTGAGGCCGGTGTCCCTTTCTTCCTGTCTCTTAT